>JAAYDD010000032.1 GCA_012729435.1 Desulfobulbus sp. | reverse complement strand
ATCCAATGAAGATTGGTTTTCCTTTGGTACGCCTGAGGACTGTGCAGATTTGGTGGGTTGGTTTCAAAAGCGCAAGGCATGTGCGGATCGGGCTTTAGATGCTATTGGCTGGTATCCACGTACACCACTGTTATCGAAACAAAAAACTTTCCAACAGGTGTTCAGTTTCTCCCCTCGTCCTTTGCAGGAAGCAATTGTTCACGCGCTCGATTCATTGAAAGAACCCAGTATTATACTGGTAGAAGCACCCATGGGTGAGGGTAAAACCGAGGCCGCCTTTTTTGCACACCTGGAGTTGCAACGGCGATTTGGGCATCGTGGCTTATACATAGCATTGCCAACAAAGGCGACCGGCAATGCTATGTTCCATCGCACGCTCACATTTCTTCGAAGCCAAGGGGCAGGACGTACACTTGATCTTCAGCTGCTGCATGGTACAGCCCTGTTGAACGATTCTTTTCAGAATCTGCGTTTTACAGGGATCCATGATCCCGAAAACGGCGGAGATGTGCGTGCAGGCGAATGGTTCACGAGTAAAAAACGGGCGCTTCTTTCAGAATACGGAGTGGGCACTGTAGATCAGGCGTTGGTCACTATTTTGCCGGTGAGACATAACTTTGTGCGACTTTGGGGTCTAGCCAACCGAGTAGTGGTGTTTGATGAGATCCATGCCTTTGACGCTTACACCGGCACTCTTTTGGAGTATCTGCTGCGCTGGCTTCTGGCATTAGGGTCTTCGGTGATCCTTCTGTCTGCAACGTTGTCATCGGGCATTCGACACAATCTGGCCCGGTTAGTCGAAAGAAGTTTGCCTGAAAAGGAGGAGGCTTATCCTCGTCTTTCCGTCTTTTCTCCTGAGGCGGTGAGGCAATGGCATTTTCCAGCCGATCCGGCACGACGTCTGACAGTACGGTTGCGCTCAATTTCTCATGAGCTGACAGCACTATACTCTGCTTTGACAGATGAACTTGCAGAGCGTGGCAGTGGACTTGCGATCGTGAATACTGTCCAGCGTGCTCAAGAGCTCTATCGGCTCTTCTCTGAAGGAATTCCATTGGAATATCGTGGCCGCAAGATCGGTAAACGCCTCAGCGATGGAACGGAGGTCTTTCTTTTTCACGCCAGGTTCCCGGCTGACTGGCGACAGCAACGAGAAGATTTCGTCCTTGCGACCTTTGGGAAAGAAGGGATTCGATCATCTAAAAAAATTCTCATTGCCACCCAGGTGGCTGAACAAAGTCTTGATTTGGATTTCGATGTGATGGTTACCGACCTTGCACCTATTGATCTTGTACTTCAGCGAGCGGGTCGTCTCTGGCGACATCCGCGTAATAAGGCAGAACGTGGAGGTGTAACAGAGCCGACTCTTTTAGTTGCAGGGCTTGCAGGCGAAAAACCACCTTCTTTTGGAAAACCACTGTGGTGGAGCACGGTTTATCGCGAAGATCTTCTCCTTCTCACCTGGATTTTGCTCCGTGAACGACCGGGTTTGACGTTGCCTGATGAAATCGACAGCCTGGTTCAATCGGTATACGAAAACAGTGTAACAGTGCCGGATGCTCTTCAGGAAAGGCTGGAAACTGCAAAGATGACAGAGGAGGGAAATTATTACGCTTACAGGATGCAAGCCAACAGCGCCATCATCGGTTTTCCGGACGATGCTTCCTGGAACGATTCAGCAAGATTTATTCTGTACGATGAGGATCAACCCGGCATCCATCGAACACTCATGGCTCAGACACGGCTTGGAGAAGAGTCGGTTGTCGCCATACCGTTATGGGCACAGGATAATTTTAGGCCGGAAATATCGCCGGATATTGAGACAGCAAAACGCTGGTTTGGTCGGGCAGTACGTCTTTCTCGAACGGCGATAGTGAATAAACTGCAAATACAAGGGGTTCCGAAAGGTTGGCAGGAACTGCCACTTTTACGTAATTGTTTTCCACTTGAGTTGGATGAAAGAGGCTCCTGGAGAGCTGATGAAACCGTACACCTTGATGACGAACTGGGCATAACGTTTGAGACAAAGGAGAAAGAATGAGTCGGTTCAACTTGATTGATGAACAGTGGATTCCGGTGCAGTTGCTCAATGGCACCCGTGATGAGCTTGGTATCCGGGAAACTTTACTTCGCTCTCATGAAATCGCGACCATCGAAGATACCTCACCACTTGTTGTGACCTCTATCTATCGATTTTTATTGGCCGTGCTTTACAGATCGCTGCAGGGGCCAACCGATATTGATCAGGCAAAACTGCTGTTTACCAACAGTCTTCCTCTAGAAAAGATCACTGCGTACCTTGAGGCCTGGTATGATCGTTTCTGGCTGTATGACGACAAGTACCCGTTCTGGCAAATACCAACATTTACACCAAAAATATGGAGATCATGGACTGTTCTTGCCGCAGAACATAATGCGGACAATGCCAAGGTTCTGTTCGATCATGTCAACATTGAGAATTCAGGCACTGTTTCCAATGGCTCGGCAGCTCGATGGCTCCTTGCCACCCAAACCTTTTCTGTAAGTTGCGGCAAGAGTGAACTTGCCCATACCGGTACTGCACCTTCGGCAACTGCAGCGATGGTTCTGCCTCTTGGTCGTGACCTGCGGGACACCTTGCTCTTTTCTCTTGTTCCCATGAACCGGGAAATTATTGGCCATGATTTGCCAGTGTGGGAGAGAAACCCTGAATCCGTTGAAGAGTTAAGACGGGGAGTTAAGCGCAATACCAGCGGACTTGCCGATCTGTATACATGGAGGACCCGAACCGTTCGCCTGCAGGATGAGGGAGAGAATAACGTCGGAAAGCTGGCCTTTGCATCCGGGGTTGGCAACGAATCGCCGGAACAACGTGACCCTATGCTTGCATACAGAGTTGATCCTAAAGAGGGAACGCTGCCTGTTCAATTTCGCGACCGTGGAATCTGGCGTGATTTTGATTCTCTCTTACCCGATAAAGAACATCTGGCACCGCAGGTAATTGAACATGCAACCGTACTGAGTCGTTCAAACCGTAAACGTTTTCCGCATGCAGTCATGGTCCTTGGCCAGGCGAATAATAAAGCAAAAATTGAGTTCTGGCGTATGGAACGTTTTGTTTTGCCGCAAGCGTTGGCAGGCGACCGTTTTATCCGTGCAGAGATCAGACAGCTTCTCACAGATGCGGAAGACAGCCAAAAATATTTATGGCAGGCCTGTTGTTCCTTTGCAGAAGATCTGTTGAGCCGTGGTGAACGAAAGCCGGATAAAAAGGATGTCCGTCGGTTTGTGGACCAAATGCCCTGTATTCCCTGGTATTGGTCTGCGCTTGAATCGGGATTCCACAAAATACTGCAGGAGTATACACTTGATCGTGATCCGGATGACATCCGGTATCTCTGGCTCAAGTCTGTTCACGATACGTTAGAGAAGGCTTGGCAACAGCATTGCACCTCAATTTCCATGGCAGACGCCTGGGCCATTCGTGCCATGGTAAAGGCCGAGAAAACAGTACTGAACAAATTGAAGAAATTGACAGCTGAAATTGAAAAACTAGCCCCACAGAAGGAGGAACCATGAGCGGATTCATCAGCTGGCTGGAGGAGCTGAACAGAAAAGATACCAAGGTACGAGCCGTCCTGCGTCGAAGCCTTTCCTTCGAACCAGGCACATTCATTCCCGCCTTTCCCTATGTGGAGCCATTTGTCAAAGATGAGGACAACTCCTGGCGACGTACAGTGCACTATCTGGTGGCTGGTCTCTGGGCTGCCCATTGGCAGGAGGGACAAACCAAAGCTACGATGTCAATTGGCAAGGCTTCCTCATCCTATCTGTCTCAGATACAAAATGATTCCAGGAGTATAGAAAGTCGTTTCATTACACTGTTGGATGCCGACACCGACCAGTTACCGCATCGCTTGCGGCAGATGACAGCACTGCTGAAAGATCAGCCCATCGATTTTGAAGGGCTGTTAAAGGGACTGCTGTACTGGAATAATGACCAAAAACAGACCCAACGTCGCTGGGCACGTGATTTTTATCGAAGCCTGACCGATAGCAGCCGGCGAATTTAACGAAAAGGAGAGAACGAGTGAAAACAATTATCGAGATCCATGCTCTGCAAAACTTCGCCCCTTCAAACCTCAACCGCGATGATACCGGTGCCCCAAAGGATGCACTGTTCGGTGGCACGCGCCGAGGCAGAATATCCAGTCAATGTCTGAAAAAGGCAATACGCGAGCATTTTCAGAACAAGGTGAAACAAAATGAATTGGCTGCTGATGATACAGCGTACCGTACAAAACGAATTTTAGATGCGATCAGCACAGTGCTGATCCAGAAAGGAAGGGCTGAAGTCGATGCAGTTGAAAAAACCCGTTTGGCCTTGGCATCCATAGGGTTGAGGATAAAAGATGATGCTAAAAGCGAGTACCTTCTCTTTTTAGGACAGCGCGAAATTTCTCGGATTGCCGATATCATAGATGAGCAATGGGATTCTATCATCATGGATGAAGCCTCTTCTGATGAAGAACAAAAAACAAAGAAGGCCAAAAAGAAAACTGCAAAGGATGCGGATCCCGAATTACGTAAGGCTCTTGGCGCAGTGTTTGACGGCGGAAAGGCCGTGGATGTTGCACTTTTCGGACGTATGCTGGCCGATATGCCTGCAAAAAACCAGGATGCCGCCTGTCAGGTTGCCCATGCCATTTCAACCCATGCAGTGGAGCGAGAGTTCGACTTCTATACGGCTGTTGACGATCTTAAACCGGAGGACACGGCCGGTGCTGACATGATGGGAACCGTGGAGTTCAACTCTGCGTGTTTTTACCGGTATGCCGTGGTGGACTGGGAAAAGTTAACAGATAATCTTCAAAATGATCACGAACTGGCCGGTAAAGGACTCCGTGCTTTTTTAGAAGGTTTCGTGGTGGCCGAGCCCACTGGAAAGCAAAATACCTTTGCTGCTCACAACCCACCGGAGTTCGTGGCTGTTTCCATACGCCATGATACGGCTCCTCGCAACCTGGCCAACGCCTTTGAGACTGCTGTACGCGTTCGCCGGGACGAGTCGTTGACAGGTAAATCGGCCGAGGCACTTGTTCAAAAAGCCAAGGCGCTGGGAAAAGCCTATGGAGGGCAGGGAAAGACATTTGTCCTCAACCTCACAGGGGTTAACACGGATAACTTCGGTGTCAGCGTATCAACCTTGGAGGAAATTCTGGACAAGGCCATTGAGGCTGTAAAGGAGTAGTGTATGCCCACGTTATTGCTTCAACTGGTCGGTCCTATGCAGTCATGGGGAACTACCAGCCGTTTTGATCAACGTGATACGGGGAAAGAGCCAAGTAAATCCGGAGTCATTGGACTCATTGCTGCTGCCATGGGCATTGATCGCAACAATTGGGTTGATGTTGAACCACTCACCCGCCTCATCATGGGAGTTCGGCATGATCGTCCGGGTGTACCCATGCGGGACTACCAGACTGCTGGTTGTGCAGTACACGATACCATCATCAAGGCAGATGGCAAGTTGTCTAAAGATGGAATCGTTTCTCACCGGTTCTATCTTGCCGATGCCGCCTTCCTGGTCGGACTCCAAAGTGATGATCTCACCCTTTTGCAGAACATCCATACTGCACTT
>JAAYDD010000031.1 GCA_012729435.1 Desulfobulbus sp. | reverse complement strand
CACTGCGGAAGGGGCACCGTTTCATCCTGACCTTTTCATGGCCATGGCCCGTCTGGCTGCAGAAGGAGGGAAAGAGCTGTTTGCTCTCTGGGAAGGGGAGGTGTTAGGGTAGAGTCTCACTCTGAGTATCCCTGCACTTGCAGAAGGCCATGTTGGCCGGTTACTGTGCAGATCAGGTGAGATTTCCGGCAAACTGCAGTGCTTCGAGGTACAGTTTCGGCAGTTTTGCGCAGTCTATTTCCAGCTTCTTTCCGGCAGCCAGACAAAGCTGCCAGTTGCCCTGTTCATACGCCGTTACAATCCCGAGAAAGGGTTGGTATACTCCTTCACCCAGTATTAAACTGTCTTTAATTGCTTCATTCAGTGGAAGTTTATCCATTGCTTCGACCATCGGTATATCGATAATCGCATCAATCAAGGAGAATAAACCCAGCAGAAAAAGTTCTGAAGGACTGACATCCTGTGGACACTGCATGGCGATAAGTTCACAGAATCGTGCTCTGACTATGGACAGGCGCATCAGCTCCCGCGGTTTATTTTCTGTCAGCTCCGAGACCAGTATCAGCGTGACAAACCGCCGGACTTCTTTTTCCCCCAGGTACGTAATGGCTTGCCGCACAGACTCCACCTCTTTGAGTAAATAAAAAAAGGCTGAGTTGATGTAGCGCAGCAACTTGAAGGTCAGGACCGCATCCGTCGCGATAATCTCTTCAAGTCTCGCTGTTGTGAGTTTCTCGTTGTTCACCTCGGCGAGCAGTTGGAGCAGGCTGGCTTTGCCGGGTGCAACTTCAGTTATCTGCAGTGGTTCGGGTGTGGCAAAGAAATACCCTTGAAAGTAATTGAAGCCGAGATTTCCGGCCAGAGTAAGCTCCTCGTAGTGCTCTATGTTTTTTGCCAGATACTTGAGGTGATATTCTGCGAGCCGGATCCGGATCTGTCTGATCTGATCCGGAGTTGAACGCTGATAGTTGATGCTGATGATGTTGGCCAGCTGGACCAGAGGCAGGGATTCTTCCGTATAGACAAAGTCATCGATCGCCAGAATATATCCCTGCCGGGAAAGAGAAGAACATGCATCCAGAATATCCGGGGTCGGACTGGGGACGTTAGGGATGTTGATGATTACTCGTTGTTTGGGAAAAGCCTGCGCAATTTCCCTGGTGAGAAGATTGGTCGTGAAATTGATAAAACAGGGCTTTTGGCCGGCAATTTTTTCAATATCATCAGTAAGAAAAATCGCAGAGAGCAGTCTGGTGGCGGTACGGTCGTTGCATTTGTCGCAGTATGGAGCGGTCTCCTGATACAGCAACTGGTACGCAAAGAGATTCTTGTGAATATCGAAGACCGGCTGGCGCGTGACGAGGATATCCATGGCATTCCAAGAGATGAGATCAGCAGTATTCTTCTGCCCTAAAGTATAGAATAAAAGAGGATCTGCTCAAAACCTTTTATTGACGAACGCGACGGTCTGAAAATTCTCTTCAGAGTCCGGTTTGATTGAATAACGTGCCGATACCGTTGAACAGCAGCCTGTACAGGATACGGCGGCTGAACCGCTGTGCCGCATGATGGACCGGGAAGTGATCTTTATCAGTTCTCTGGCCGGATTGGCGGGCGTGGGTGTATTCTGAAAGACTGATTAGAGCTGATGGTCCTGCTGAAATTCCCAGCACCGGTGAATACGCCGATTACGTTGAAAGTCGGGCGGAATCGTTTCAGCACTGATTTCCCGCACAGCAAATTCATCGTTCAGAGTCGTATCCAGCGTAAATTTTCGTGAGTTTGCAGAGAAGATGAGGACACCGCCCTTGCTGAGCCGACGCATTGCGAGCCGCAGGAGGGTGGCATGATCTTTTTGGGCTCCTCGTCATTTGGTGTGGATTTGATGTATACAGGGATCAAATCCACACCAAATGACGGGAGGCGACATGAACAGTCGGGATATCATCACCTTAGGGCTCGGGCTGCAGGAACCATGGGAAAT
>JAAYDD010000030.1 GCA_012729435.1 Desulfobulbus sp. | reverse complement strand
TTGTCTGTTACAGTAATTTTGATCCCGTGCTTCTTGCTTTCCTGCTCTGCCCATACCTTGCCTTTTTCGACGTTGATATCATAGAGAACGGCCGATTTGATCGTAGGAACACCGACCTTGATCGCATAGAGACAAGCTCTGTTAATAACACCACCGCCGATGATGCCGACTGTTTCAGCGCCCTTGCGTGCCAGATGGCGTGCTGCTACTCCCGGTACTGCTCCTGTCCTCATCGCGGAGACGAGGTTGCCGCTCATGATGGTGAAGGGAATGCCTGTGTCTGCATCGTTAAGGATGGTTGTGAGAACTGACCGGGGAAGTCCACGCTTTGTGTTTTCAGGATTTGAACCATACCATTTTTCTCCGCAGATCTTATACTTACCGCCGAGATAAGCGATCATCGCCATGAAGCGTCTGTCGGGGCCTGTCACAGGCATGCCGGGGAATCTTTCTTCCTTCGGGAAGTAGATCATCTGACCGTGTTCGTTCTCAAGGGGACCGCCCATGAGGTAGTCGCCTTTTCCGATAAGGCTGAATACATCTTCGATAACGTCAACGCAATGGTGCATGTCCATTACGCCTGCCTCGATAAGATCCTTCTGTGATAGCAATAGTGTCTTTACTTCCTGTCCTGCCATTTTTGATACGCCTCCTGTAATTTGTGTTAATTGTTTTTATTTTTTTAAAAAATGGAAACATATTGCTTTCTATTAGTCTAGGTTATAAAATAATATTTGTAAAATTAATTAATTTAATCATAACGATGATAAATTTTAATAGGTGATAATTATGGAGCTGCGTAATATCGAAACATTTATCAAACTGACTGAACTGGAAAATTTTTCGCGTACAGCTGAATATCTCAATTATTCCCAGTCAACAGTAACCATTCAGATCCAACAGCTTGAGAAAGAGCTTGGTTTCCAGCTTTTTGAAAGGATCGGCAAAAAGGTCATTTTGACCAACCTTGGGAAACAATTTCTATCTGAAGCAAAGGAAATGAAAAAAATAGAAGAACAAATGCTTCACCTAGGCATGAATAAGGATGAGGTCAGCGGGACTTTAAGGGTAGGCAGCATTGAATCCTTAATAAATCCTTATTCAACAAAACTCATAACCGAATATCACCGTAGATTTCCAAAGGTCAAACTGGACATCAGAACCTCTCATACAACCGACCTGCTGCAGATGATCAAACAAAACGCACTAGATGTAGCGGTAGGATTCGGCAGAAAAATTGCAGACAGAGACTGCTGTATTGCATATGCCCGCCCTTTTAGACTATCATTTGTCGCTCATCCCAAGAATGAACTGGCCGGTCAAAGAAAAATCAGATTGGAAGAAGTCCTTGCACAGCCTTTGCTGTTAACTGAACGAGACAGCATCTACAGACAGGAACTTGAAGAAATGGCCGCAAACGAGGACGCTTTGATCTCACCGACAATAGAGATAGACAACACCATGATACTTATGGAACTTGTTCAACGAGGTCTCGGCATTAGTTTCTTGCCGAACTATATTTTTCAGAAAAGTATTTCCGAAAAAAAGCTTTCTATTCTTGATGTAAAAGGCTGTACCAGAAAGTTCTGGTGCCAGATCTTCCATCATCGCAATAAATGGGTATCCCCGGCAATGAAGGCCTTTGTTGATCTCACAGTTAATTCCTTTCAGACAAACCTTTAGTCCTAGTTTTTCATAGTCATGTAATCACTGAATCAGACAACATAATTAAAAAAATCGTATATTTAATATTTTAAAATTATTTTTCTGTTCGCAAATTATGGGCGTCTTTGTCGGTAAGACGCCCACAGTGCACTTAGTTTTCCCTTTTAAGCTATAGCAGTGTCTACGAGGAATTCTCCCCTTGCGTAACGGCTCCAGTGGAACTTTTCGATCGGGAGACTTGTCTTGCCCAGTATTATCTGCTCAGCTACCATCTCTCCTGCGACCGGGCCAAACATGAATCCGCGGGAACCGGAGACGTTCATCCAGAAGCCCTTCATTTCCTCTGCTTCCCCTATAACCGGCTGCATGTCAGGGGTAATGTCGTACATACCTGACCACTGACGGACTACCCTGATCCCTTTAGTCCTGGGTAGCACCTTGTTCATGACTCCTGTCATATGCTCGAGGAAGTTCCAGCAGTCCCCCATCTCATAGTCGTTGAAAGGTGCAGCTTCCTTGCGGTAACGGCTCGGACCACACCCGGCAATTATTGATCCGTGCGGACGCTGCTGCATATAGAAGTCAGGGTCATAGCTCATAAGGAATGTCGGGCATACACCGAACTCTACAGGCTCCGTGGCAAGGATCTCATGGCGTTCTCCGTGCACAGGGATCGAAAGCCCTGCAAGTGCTGCGACACGGCCGGCCCATGCTCCGGCTGCATTGATCACTATATTGGTATCAATGTCGCCCTTGTTGGTGCAGACACCTTTGACCGCTCCTTCTGTCATTTTGAATCCGGTCACATCAGTAAACTTCTGGATGTTAACGCCTTCGCGCTTCGCGGCTTCCTGGTGTGCAAAGTTCGTAAGCATCGGATCCGCGTGTCCGTCACGCTTGTGCCAGTAGAATCCCTTAGTACCGTTAAGGTTGATTCCCGGGCATAGTTCCTTGGCTTCATCGTGACTAAGCATCCTTGACGGGACTCCAAGTGAATTCTGCAGTTTGATGCACTTTTTGAAGTTTTCCACCTGTTCGTCCGAGTAAGCGATAAAGAGGTAGCCGTTCTGGTAAAGCCCAATATCCATGCCAAGCTCTTCAGAGAGTTTCTCGTATTTGTCGATGCATGCCTTGCCCAGGATAATGTTCAATTCGCCG
The DNA here is from genome assembly GCA_012729435.1 of Desulfobulbus sp. Taxonomy (GTDB): domain Bacteria; phylum Desulfobacterota; class Desulfobulbia; order Desulfobulbales; family Desulfobulbaceae; genus Desulfobulbus. The sequence goes on along the minus strand of JAAYDD010000030.1, from coordinate 1,547 downwards.
CCCCATGTGGACCTGAATGCCGCTGCGCAGCGTCCGGTAGCTCCGGAGGCAACTGTATTCTTTTCAAGAAGCACTACATCTTTCATGCCCAATTTCGCAAGGTAATACGCGGTAGCCATGCCCATCATCCCACCACCGATCACCACTGCATCAGCTGTCTTCTGCCAGCTCATTCGTATTCTCCCCCTTTTGATGCGGTCAGGGAACTCTTGATAGGCTTCACAGGAGGCCTTATAGTTCCTGACGGAATGTCGCAGACAGGAACTCCTGTCATCTTTGAAATTTCCCGAAGTATAATGTCCCTGCATCCCCTGCCCTGACATGGTCCCATTCCCACTCTAAGAAGACGCTTAAGTTCGTCAAAAGTGTCATACCCTTTCGGGATCCACTCCCTGATTTCTTTCATCGTAATTTCTTCGCAACGGCACACGATTATGTCATCTTCCATTTTTTCAAAATCAAGTTCTTTGAAATTTTCATCGCAGCTGCAATTACATTCTGACATTTATTTCACCGTCCTGACTGATCTTACTTGATCGATAAATGCTTTATCTATCGAGACATGTAAAACTTTTGTCGAATCCTTGAATGGCTCAGTAATATTTTCTACTATTCCCTCTGTCACAACTTCTCCAACTCTGTTCAAACACTTAACTTTGTCTTTTTTTTCAGGCATAGGAGTGAGCTCATAAGGAAGTTTAAGAAGGGCCTTATCTTCTGAAAAGGTCAGGTCTATCACAAAGCAGGCGAGCCCCGGACACTTCGCAACACACATACCGCAGCCGGTGCATTTTTCGTAATCTATCTCAGGCTGGTCGTTGATGTCCTTAAAAGCAACGACAGCTCCTGTCGGGCAGCTTGTATGGCATGGGTTGCAGGGGATGCGCTGCGGGCATCCGATAATTACAAGGCCGCCTTTTTTCTTTTCCCAAAGTTCTTTGGGAGGAAGAATAGCTCCCTTGCAGGTTTCGGTAAGGACTCCGCTATTGTATAGTTTTTCATTGTTCATTATTCATTACCCCAATCTTTGATCTGTGCCATTCCAAGACCGCACCTGATCTTTTCGCCTGCTTCGCCTCTGCGGAGAGAGTCAAGGCGTTCCTGGTAAATGCCAAAGTTCTCTTTTTGGATTTTTAGGCCAAGGGCTTCTGACATAGCAAGACCGGCGATACGACCTTCTATCATTGCAGCGCTTGCTTCTTCTATGCCCGCGGCATCTCCTGCTACCCAGAAATCAGGGTGGCTGGTCCTTAACTTCGCATCACGGACTGGTACATGTCCGCAAAGCTGCGGAACAAACTTCATCTCGCATCCCGCCTGCCACAGCATCTCGTTTGTTGGAGTAAGGCCAACCGCCAAACAGATGACATCGCAGTCAATTTTTATCGGTTCGCCGATCAGTTGGAATTTGTCGTTGAGTTCCTGGATGACCGCTCCCTCGACTACATCCTTGCCTAACGCTGCCTTGATAGTATGTCTGAGAAGAATTGGGACTCCGAGCCTGCGGATCTTTGCCGCGTGGACCCAGTAACCTCCGATCTTCGGAA
>JAAYDD010000002.1 GCA_012729435.1 Desulfobulbus sp. | reverse complement strand
TTCGCAGACGGTGAACGAAACGGGAGCTTTCCATATTCGTCCATCGCCCCGGTATCAATGATGGTGAACAGGACGAAATCCATTCCCACAGCCTGAACGCGGCCGCCCCCTCATCATCTGCAGCTTCAGCGGATCAGACGAAAAGCGACCGGGCAGACCGCGCTGCCTGGAGACACAAACTCTTCCTGATCCCACCTGGCCACTGAACACATGCGGTCTGAGGCCCGTGCCCAATTAAGCACGGGCAGGCCGGGTTTCTCTGTCTGCTGTGATCTGTGGGGTTGTTCTAAAGCATGAAAAAATCTAAGCCAGTGCCTTTTTTATTCGTGCCATGGCTTCGATCACATTGGCTTCTGAGTTGAACGCTGACAAACGGATGTACCCCTGTCCGCACTTACCGAACCCAGCGCCCGGTGTGCATACGACCCCGGCCTTGTTGAGCAGCAGATCAAAAAACTCCCAGGAATCCTTTTGAGTCTCGATCCATACATAGGGTGCATTCTCCCCGCCGACAGCATGAAAACCGATTTCTGTTATACCCTGGCGGATAATTCTGGCATTAGCAAGATATCCATTGATCAACGCCTCACACTGCGCTTTGCCTTCGGATGAATAGGTCGCTTCAGCAGCCCGTTGCACCGGATAGGACACACCGTTAAACTTGGTGCTGTGCCGGCGGTTCCAGAGAGGATGAATCAACTGCTTGTTACCACGGCTGTCAAAGGCTCTGCATGCCCTGGGTACCACGGTGAAGGCACATCGCGTTCCAGTGAATCCGGCACTTTTCGAATAGCTGCGAAACTCGACAGCCACCTCTTGTGCGCCTTCAATCTCATAGATTGAATGGGGCAAACCGGGATCACGGATAAAAGCCTCATAGGCCGCATCAAACAAAATCAACGCCCGATTCTCTCTGGCAAAGTCCACCCAAACCCGCAGCTGCTCCCTGGTGATGGTGGAACCTGTCGGATTGTTAGGGAAACAGAGGTAAATCAAATCGACCTGTTCCCTTGGCAGTTCGGGTACATAACTGTTTGCTCTGGTTGAGTCCAGGTACACCATTCCTTCGTAGCGCCCATCTTTAAACCCACCGGTACGACCCGCCATAACGTTTGTATCGAGATAAACCGGATACACCGGATCAGGGATGGCAATTTTAACGTCTGTGGCAAACAGCTCCTGAATGTTTCCAGTATCGCACTTGGATCCATCGGACACAAAAATTTCGTCAGCCCGGATATCGGCACCGCGTGCCTGAAAGTCATTCCTGGCAATTGCCTTACGTAAAAATTCATAGCCCTGTTCCGGACCATAACCACGAAACCCGGAAACAGTCCCCATTTCATCCACAGCCCGATGCATGGCCTCAACACATGCCTGCGGCAGGGGATTGGTCACATCGCCGATTCCCATTTTGATGACCTCAACATCGGGATGCGCCGCCTGGAAGGCGGCAACACGTTTGGCGATGTCGGAAAAAAGATACGAGGCCTGTAATTTAAGATAGTGTTCATTAATCGTTAGCATGGGTTCATTCCTTTCATGGAGGACTGGCTGCAGAGCAACAGTTTCGATAATCCTGGGCTAGAGCGTCACCTTGACCCGGCCGCTGAATTCAAATCCGTCAGTGGCAAAATCATAGTCCATCCGGCCGGCATTTAACCGCATGTCCGGGGTGTGGATGGTCACCTTGCCCGGGCTGACCAGCATCTTATCGGCATCATCATATTCAAGACGGTCGGAAAGCAGTACCTGGTTTTTGGTCGGTTTGGTGATCTTGACATGATCAGTGAGGATCAGATGACGCTGGTTGATAAAATAGGTTCCCTTACGGCTCTCGATATTTATGGGATCACGGTCTGCTCCGATGTACATGGCACTCACCTCCTCCATCTCCAGCTCGTGCTCATTCCCCTTGGTATACGCCCGGTCGGCATCAATCAACCACTCTTCCGTTCCATCGCTGGTCATGGTTATAACCACCGCATCCATAACAAAATTCTGCATCGGAGACTCGTCTTGTGGCTGTACAAGCTTGAGGTTATACCCTCCCCGGGGCGTCAGAAAGGCACTTAACGGCGGTTGCCACAGTGGGTAGGTTATAAACAGCGGCAGGGGAAGCAGCCAGAGAAGGTTGCGGGGGTTTCTTATCATCGATCGAACCTGGCTCGCATCCGTGCAAGATTACCCTGGGATTCCATGATGAGATCGCACAACTCGCGCACCGCTCCTCCGCCTCCGCCACGAGTGGTCACATAATGGACACGCTGTTGTATTTCCGCCACCGCATCAGCCGGTGCAGCGGCGAGACCGACCCGATTGAGAACTGGCAGATCCAACAGGTCATCACCCATGTATGCCGTTTGCGGTGGTCGTAAACCGGTTTCCCTTAAAATGGTTTCATACACCGTGAGCTTGTCCCTCTGACCCTGAAAAACATGGGCAAGCTGCAGATCACGGGCGCGCCGCTCAACTGCTTCAGAGCTGCGGGCAGTTATAATTCCAACAGCAACACCGCTGTCCTGCAAGAGTTTAATGCCCAGCCCGTCTTGAGTGTGAAAGGATTTTGCCTCAACATGACCAGAGATATAGGTAATACGCCCATCCGTGAGCACTCCGTCAACATCAAGCAGCAACAGTCGTACCTGGCGGGCACGGGGCAGGGCCGCTTTCCACAGATCACTTCGCACGATCGAAATCTGACGGGAAAGCGCACGTTGCCGGAGGGCTTCAGTCAGCTCACAGTCTGTAGGATATTCGCCCCCCGGTGTACCGCAACTCTGGTCAGACATCAGTCATTCCGGCTATTGCCCTGCGTACTGCAAGCAGCTGTTCCAGCAGGGGTTCAACTTCGGCAAGAGGCAAGGAGTTCGGTCCGTCACACAGGGCACTGTCCGGCTTTGGATGAACTTCCAGAAAAATCCCGTCAATGCCGACAGCAACTGCGGCACGGGCCAACGGCGGGATAAATTCCCGTTGTCCTCCGGAGCTGCCACCGGCTGCACCGGGTAACTGTACTGAATGAGTGGCATCATAAATAACAGGATAACCCAGGCGCCGCATCACCGGCAAAGAACGCATATCCACAACCAGATTATTGTAACCAAAACAGGTGCCACGTTCTGTAAGCAAGATCCGGTCATTGCCGGCACTGCGTAATTTGTTCACCACATATTCCATTTCCCACGGCGAAACGAACTGTCCTTTTTTGACATTAACGACCTTGCCTGTGCGGGCTGCTGCTGTGAGCAGATCTGTCTGGCGGCACAGAAACGCGGGAATCTGCAGGATATCAAGATAATCCGCAGCCATCTCGGCCTGGGCAGGTTCATGAATATCCGAAACAACCGGCACGCCGACCTCTTCACGTAACCGGCCAAGGATACGAAGTCCTTTTTCCGCTCCGGGACCACGGAACGAGGAAAGAGAGGTGCGGTTGGCCTTATCAAACGAGGCCTTAAATATATAGGAGATACCGAGCCGACCGGCAACGGCTTTCATTTCGCGTGCGATCTCCCAGGCAAGATCACCGTTCTCCAGTACACAGGGACCGGCTATAAGCAAAAACGGTTCTCCGGGGCCAATGGTAATCTGACCGAATGATGTGGCATTCAGGGTAACGGGGGTAGGCATGTCAAGCATTCCTGTTTTTTTTGTAATTGATTGCTGCTTTGATGAAATCACGAAACAAAGGATGCGGTCGCATCGGCTTCGATTGAAATTCCGGATGAAACTGACAGCCAACGAACCAGGGATGATCGGCCAGTTCAATGATCTCCACCAGGGAGTTGTCGGGCGACGTGCCGCTCACAACCAGACCGGCCTCCTCCAGCCGGGCACGATACCTGTTATTAAACTCGTAACGATGGCGATGTCGTTCACTGATCTCCTCACAGCCATATGCGTCGTGTGCAAAGGTTGCAGGTGTCAGAACACAGGGATAGGCCCCAAGACGGAGGGTGCCGCCCATGCCGGAATCCTGATCACGTTTTTCCACTTTACCGGTACGGAAATCAAACCATTCGTTCATCAGGTAAATAACCGGATGAGGCGTGGACGGGTCAAACTCTTCTGAGTGAACTCCATCAATTTTCGCAATATTACGGGCAAATTCCACCACAGCCAGTTGCATCCCCAGACAAATGCCGAAAAAGGGAATCTTACGCTCACGTGCATACTGAACCGCCAGGATTTTTCCTTCCATGCCCCGGCTCCCGAATCCGCCCGGAACAAGAATGGCATCACAGTCGGAGAGTTTTTCCTGATCTGAACCGTCTTCTAACCCGTCCGCGCTGATATACTGCAAGGCCACTTTGACATCATTGGCAATGCCGCCATGAACCAGGGCCTCGTGCAGACTCTTGTAAGATTCGGTCAGATCGACATATTTCCCTGTGATTCCGACGGTTACTGTGTCTCTGAGATTCCTGATCCGCCGGACCAGCCGCTCCCAGGGTTCCAAATTCGGTGCACCTGTCCAGATTCCAAGTTTTTCGAGAATCCGGTCATCCACACCTTCCGCCCGTAATTTAAGCGGCAACTCATAAATCGAGTCAACATCAACCGCAGAGATGACGGCGTTTGCATCAACATTGCAAAAAAGAGCAATTTTTCTTTTCAAATCTTCGGTCAGTGAAACATCTGCCCGACACATCAGGATGTCCGGCTGGATTCCCGAAGCAAGCAACTCCTTAACCGAATGCTGTGTGGGCTTTGTTTTTACCTCACCGGCGGTTTTAATATAGGGGACCAGTGTCAGATGGATAAACAGGGTGTATTCCCGGCCGAGATCAGTGCGCAGTTGCCGTATGGCCTCAATGAACGGCAACCCCTCAATGTCACCGACCGTACCGCCGATCTCAATGATTGCAACATCCGCGCAGCCGTCCAGCTGGACGATCGCCTCTTTAATTTCGTCGGTGATGTGCGGTATAACCTGTACGGTCCCGCCCTGGTACTCCCCTCTCCGCTCCTTCATAATCACCGAGTAATAGATCCGCCCCGATGTGTAGTTGTTTTTTTTACCCATCACCGCATTGGTGAAACGTTCATAATGGCCCATATCCAAATCCGTCTCAGCTCCATCGTCGGTGACATACACCTCCCCGTGCTGAAACGGATTCATGGTACCGGGATCAACATTGATATACGGATCAAGCTTCTGAAAAGTAACGGTGAGTCCTCTGGACTCAAGGAGAGAACCAATAGAGGCGGCTGACAGTCCCTTGCCGAGCGAGGAAAGCACTCCACCGGTAATAAAAATAAATTTAGTCTTCTTGCTTAAGGAGGCTTTCATGCTGATGTTCCTTGCTGACGAAAAAAAGAGAGCGGCCTGACGCCGCATACAAATCAGTTGACTGGGTGAAAATATACACGATCATATTCG
>JAAYDD010000029.1 GCA_012729435.1 Desulfobulbus sp. | reverse complement strand
TGTAAACGGTCAGGATGATCCTTCATCCGGAGGAGGACTCGAGCATGACCTTCACTTATTGTTCCGGAGATCACGTCGTTACGGACAGTTTCCGGAAGCTGGAGGAGTCGGAGCACGTTGGTGATGGTTGACCGTTGCCGCCCGACCTTTCTGGCAACCTCCTCCTGAGTCAGGTTGAACTCTTCCATTAAACGGGTGTATGCGAAGGCCTCTTCGATCGGATTGAGATCATGGCGCTGGATGTTTTCAATCAAGGCCAGTTCTAAACTCTCCCGATCATTTCCCTCTTCCATCACGACTACGGGAACTTCGAGATGACCAAGCATTTTGGCTGCCCTAAGACGCCGTTCGCCGGCTATCAGTACATAGCGGTTCCCCCCTTTGTGGCTTACCAGGAGTGGCTGTATTATCCCCTTTTCCTGTATCGAATCAGCCAGTTGCTGGAGTTTTTCCATGTCAAAATGGCTGCGCGGCTGGTTCGGGTTTGCGGATATTTTATCAATATCACACATGAAAAACCGATCTGCCTCTTCTTGGATGTCCTCTGGTAACAGAGCACCAACTCCCCGGCCCAGTACACTTTTTGTCATGAATCAGACCCTCGACTTTGTTCGCTTGAGAAACTCGATGCCCAGTTGCCGATATGCTTTGGCGCCGGTGGATTTGGCATCGTATTCAAAAATAGACTTGCCGTGGCTCGGACTTTCACTGAGCCGGACGTTACGCGGGATCACCGTCCCGTAGACCTGAGCACCAAAATGCTTGTGGATCTCGTTAGCCACTGAAAGTGTCAAACGGTTGCGCCGATCGTACATGGTAAGCAACACCCCTTCTATGTACAGTTCCCGGTTAAGGTTTTTTCTGACTTTTCGTATGGTGTGTATGAGCTGTGCTAACCCTTCGAGGGCAAAGTATTCACACTGCAGAGGGATCAGGACAGAGTCCGCCGCCGTCAGGCTGTTAACGGTCAACAGGCCGAGTGAAGGCGGGCAGTCAATGAAGATATAGTGAAAACTCGATTTTATTGACCGCAACAGGTTTTTTAAGCGCTTTTCTCGATTCTCGAGGCCGATCAACTCAACTTCCACACCAACGAGGTCGATGGAGGCGGGCAGCACAAACAGGTTTTTTGATTTTGTCGGTACAACGCAGTCGTCAACTTCCTCAGTCCCTATATAACAGTGATAAATACTTTTCTCGTTGTTCAGCACACCAACGCCACTGGACGCATTGCCTTGCGGGTCAGAGTCGACCAGGAGCACCCGTTTACCTTTTGCCGCCACGGCTGCGGCGAGATTGAGAGCAGTGGTTGTTTTCCCCACCCCTCCTTTCTGGTTTGCCAGGGCAATAATACGTGTATCCACCAAACATCCCCTTTCTGTTGTTTTCTTAATGAAACATTTAACAACATACTATACTCTAGCGCTACAGTGAACCGCTCTTTTTTACTCAACCCACCCCTTCTTTTTCACCAATGTTTCACGTGAAACATAGATACGGTTACAGATATGGCAGAATTTTGTGATGTGTTGATCATCGGCAGCGGGGTTTCCGGTCTTTCGTTTGCGCTGAAAGCAGCGGCGTTTGCCAGGGTTACTTTAATTACTAAAAAAAACAGGGCGGACACGGCGACGAATTTGGCGCAGGGTGGAGTTGCGGCTGTGCTCTCCGTGGAAGATTCGATTGAGGCGCACATTAACGATACATTGATCTCAGGTGATGGTCTGTGCAATGTGGATATTGTCCGCGCGGTGACCACGGAGGGGCCGGATCGGGTACGCGAATTGATGGAGCTTGGTGTGCGGTTTCAGAGGGGTAAGGACGGTGAGGAGTTCGATCTTGGTATGGAAGGGGGCCATTCCGCACGGAGGGTTGCCCATGCGTCGGATCTGACGGGAAGGGAGATCGAGCGGGCACTCCTTGCCCAGGTCGCGGCTAATGCCAATATCCGTGTTCTGGAGAATCACCTGGCGATCGATCTTTTGATAGAGTCAAAGGCTTTGGGAGAACCGGCCGGGAAAGAAGGCGATCGTTGCCTGGGAGCCTATGTCCTTGATCGGCAGACCGGAGAGGTGGACGTGTATCATGCTGGAGTCACCGTGCTCTGCACCGGTGGCTGTGGCAAGGTGTATCTTTATACGACCAACCCTGACATCGCCACTGGGGATGGTGTGGCCATGGCCTATCGTGCTGGTGCCAGGGTGGCTAACCTTGAGTTTATTCAGTTTCACCCGACCTGCTTCTTCAACAGAGAGGTGAAGAATTTTTTGATTTCCGAGGCGGTCCGAGGTGAAGGCGGGGTGCTGATTAACAAAGAGGGGCAGCCGTTCATGAAGAAGTATGATGCCAGGGGGGATCTGGCGACCCGGGATGCGGTGGCCCGAGGTATTGATGCTGAGATGAAGGCAACCGGAGCGGACTGTGTCTTCCTTGACATCACGCACAAACCGGCGGCTTTTCTTAAAGATCGTTTTCCGAATATCTATGCAACCTGCAAACAGTACGGTGTTGATCTTACGACAACGCCCATACCGGTGGTTCCGGCAGCTCATTATATGTGTGGAGGGGTGCTGGTTGATGAATGGGGATGCAGCTCGATAACAAATCTTCTTGCTCTTGGTGAAACAGCCTGCACAGGATTGCATGGTGCCAACAGACTGGCTTCGAATTCATTGCTTGAGGCGGTGGTTTTTGCACATCGGGCGGCAAAGTGGTTGGAGCGGCATATTGCTGCCATCCGTCAGCTTCCGACACCTTCTGCTGATCCGTGGCGTGCCGGCGGGGCACAGGTGCTGGATGAGTCGATCCTTATAACCCATAACTGGAATCAGCTAAGGCAGCTGATGTGGGATTATGTCGGCATTGTGCGACGCAAAAAACGTCTGGACCTCATTATGTCCCGGCTTGCTTTCATGTCAGCGGAGATCAGAGAGCATTTTTTTGACTATCTTCTTACTCCGGATTTGGTCGAACTTCGAAACCTGGCAGTGCTTGCCGACCTTATTGTCCAGAGTGCCAGTTTACGGAAGGAGTCTCGCGGTTTGCACTATATTGTCGACTATCCGGAGAAAAATGATCAGTATTATCTTCGTGACACAGTTTTGCAACGATCCTTTCAGGATTCCGGCCAGTGATGTGTGCGTTTGCTGATAAGACACTGTGCTCCATTTGGCGCTTCAATCTCAAGATCTTTACACATGCATGGAGAAGGAGGCAGCGAAGGGCCGGAGGTTGTCGGAGGGAAACTTTTTACTAAAGCACCAGGATGCTATCAGAAGAGGGATGGTAAATGAAAACGAAGACTGCACTGGTCATCATTGATATGCAAAAGGACTTTGTGCTGCCAGGAGCTCCCATGTGCGTGGCTGGGGGCATGGATGCACTTGTCAATATAAAGAGAGTACTGCAGTACTTTCGAGAAGAGTCGCTGCCGGTTTTTCATGTGATCAGGGAATACCGGGCCGATGGCAGTGATATAGAAATCACCAGACTCCAGGGGTTCCTGACAAAAGAATCCTACTGTGTTCCCGGGACAGAAGGATGTGAAATTGTTCAGGGACTTGAACCGCTGGAAAATGAGTACAAGATTGTCAAAAACCGGTTCAGTGCCTTCATGAATACCGAGTTGGACTTCATGCTGCGCCGGTTAGGAATACAGACGATAGTTGTTTGTGGTGTGCAGTATCCAAACTGTATTCGAACAACAATTTTTGACGGAGTGGCGCTCGGTTATCAGGTGATTTTGATCACTGACGCCGCCGGAGCGCAGACGGAAGAGATCGCCCGGGCAAATATATACGATATCGCCAATATAGGAGTGGAGTGTGTCAGCACCGACGAGTTTCTGCACAACACGAACTAGCGCATTGTTAGAGACTGTCCAGCTCTTGGTTCATGGGAGGACTGTCGTCATTATCCTGCATGAGATGTGAGGTGGTGACGGAGCGTCAGGGGCTGATGATTCAGGAAACGAAATTTTTCGATCAGCGGTCGGGCAGCGTGATCTTTTTTTCAGTTTTTCGTTGTAAACGATACCCCCTGGCGGTCATACAATGCTCAAAAATCCTTTCCCGGACGGCGGATTGCTCCAGCCCTCTCATCTCCCCGTCGGCAAAGGCAAACGGGTCTTGGTACGTTGACCTGGCGGCCTGCTTACGGCAGTAGGCAGCATCCTTTTCGAACGTATGCTGGTTGATGCCCGGTTTGAACCACTGCTGCTTTTGGCCACACCCGGACTGGCCGGCAACCAGTATGATGAGGTGGATAAAGAGAAAAAAACGAATGGTCTTTGTTGAAGGACTGGTGATCGTCATTTTTGCGCTCCGAGGTCCGGAAGAGGAGAATGGTATTATCAGCATGCCTGCAGCAGATGTGCGGCGTTGGTGCGGATAATTTTTGTCAACAGTTCATTTGGTAGCCCCAGTCGTCTCAACCTTTCAAGATTGTCTGTCTGACTTGTCCAGGGCGAATCTGTGCCGAAAAGAAGGTAGTCTGCCGGATGGTTCAGCATAATATCGCGGATGCGTTCGTCAGGAAGATTTTCAAACGCAAAAGAGAGC
>JAAYDD010000028.1 GCA_012729435.1 Desulfobulbus sp. | reverse complement strand
ACCTCCAAAGAGATTCTGTCCGCCATTACCGAGCAGGTCGATGTCATCGTTGATGCCGTGCGTATCGCCCTTGAGCATACTCCGCCTGAGCTGTCGGCTGACATTGTTGATCAGGGGATCGTGCTCACCGGTGGCGGCGCCTTGCTGAAAAATCTTGATACCCGGCTGAAACTTGAAACAGGCATGCCGATCATTGTGGCCGATGATCCTCTCACCTCCGTGGTTCTCGGCTCCGGTCGTGCCCTGGACAACATCGGTATCTTAAAAGAGATCGCCATCGAGTAGTTTACTCCTCACCCATTCCGGAGTAAGATACTTTATCCGATACTTTACGGCTGTATTCGTTTCCGCTGTTCCTCCTCTTTCATGAGAAAAAAAAGCAACCGAAAACGGAGCGATCGCTATCGTCTCTTTCGTATTATCCTTTTCGTCGGGTCGTTGGCAACCGGAGCCTCCATCTTTCTGTTCTCCACCCTCAGCAGCCAGACCTTCGGGCCGCTCCATAAACTGGTCCTTGAAATGACGGGGCCACTGCAGAAAATAGTCACTGTAAGCTCCAACCACGTTGAAACCTTCAAGCGAGAGTATGTCGATATTCTCCAGGACAGTCTCCGTCTTCGCGAAGAGAACAAACGACTCCTGCAACAACTCCAGGAAAAGGAGATCCTGCTCAACAAAAGCAGGGAGGCCCTGGCAACCAATGCCAGTCTGCGCCGACTGCTCGAGTTCAAAAAGACCCTTGACCAGCAGCAGTCCGTCGCGGCCACCATTGTCGGCAAAGATCCGTCAACGATGTACCGTTCTGTCATTATCGATCGCGGAGCCAACAGCGGTGTGACCAAAGGAGATCCGGTCGTCAACAGTGAAGGTGTGGTGGGCCAGGTGTTTGCCGTCACACCCAATTACGCAAAAGTTCTCCTGGCAATCGCGCCGTCAAGCGCCATTGATGTTCTCCTGCAAAAATCCCGTGTCCGTGGTATTCTTAAGGGGAACGGCACCCTCACCTATCGTCTTGAGTACATTTTAAAGACAGCTGAGGTGGAAGAGCAGGATCATGTGGTCACAGCCGGATACGGTGGAGTTTTTCCCACCGGTCTTCAGGTGGGAGTGGTTTCAAAGATCATCAAAAAATCCCGCGGCATGTTTCACGAAATTGAGGTAACCCCTTCAGTGGACTATCAGAAACTGGAGAACCTGTTGATACTTGAGCAACCGAAATCAAGTGAAATCGGAAAGATGGAACAGAATTAACCCTTCAGACTGTTCTCTTCACACATCTCCTGTATTTTTTTTATGAACACTGCCGACACCGGCACGATCAGGAAAAGTGGTAATGGTTGTTGTTTTTTTTATTGCTGCCGGCATCCTCCTGGTGGTTCTTCAGACCACAATCTTCATGCCTTCACCGGTTTCATCCTTTTCACCGGACTTGCACTATGTCTTAGTCGCCTATCTGGCCCTTCGTCTTGATCTGCTGCGCAGCCTCCTCATTCTCCTGCCCCTGGTGTGTGTGCTTGATGTCCTTTCCGGGACAGTCCTGGGAATGCATGCTCTGTCATGTTTCAGCGGGTACTTTCTTCTCCAGCAGGTGTCCTCAAGACTGCCTGTCAACGAGCTCCTGTACCAGATCCCCTTCATAGCATTGAGTTATCTCATCGTTTCATGGGCTGTTTATCATTTTTTGGAGTTCTTTACCCCCGGCCAGCAGGCGGCCTGGATCTGGTGGAAAATGATCATACATACGATCTTCGTTGCCGGACCCGCGTACCCGTTATTTTTTGTCTTCGATCTCCTCCAAAAATTTTCGCATCGGCATTTTCTGCCTCACAACAAATTACGATTACGCAGTGATAACCGCCGTCGACGGACAACGTGAAAAAATGGATTTGGACAGGTGAAAATGTGACTGTCAGAAATCACTTACACAACACACCAAAACGACCTGGTCAGGAGAACCGGAAAAGAACCGCTTCGCCGCTGGACGTGGAGCTGACCGCCGGTGACAGACATCCCCGACTTACCCGAAGGGATGAAAGTGATCTAAATGGCTACAAGAAAAAAGCGCTTTCTTCCCTTATTATCGTCGTCGTGTTCTTTACGGCCATAATCACCCGTCTCTGGTATTTACAAGTGGAAAGAGGGGAATACTACAGCCGGAAAGCCGATTCCAACCGGGTCCGTTCCATTGAGATCGCCGCTCCACGGGGTAATATCTACGACTGTAAAGGTCGGGAAATTGTCACGAACAGACCATCATTCAATGTCGTCTGGATACGCGAAAGCAATAAGATCAACGACGACTGGCTCAGGCATCTCACCCGACTTCTCCGACAGGACACCACCGCCCTGCTCGATAAGATCCGTAAAATGGCAGGGACACCAGGTCATATCCCGGTTCGACTCGCTGAAGACATCGACTGGGAAACAGTGGCAAGAATTGAAAACAACCGGATGCATCTCCCTGAAATTAAAATCCAGGTTGTACCTTTACGCGTCTACCATTACGGTAATCTCGCCTCTCATCTGATAGGTTACATGGGAGAAATCAACAAAGACGAGCTGGACAAAGCAGACAAGACCCTCTACCGGGGAGGCGATCTCATTGGAAAAATGGGACTTGAACGCCTTCGCGAACACGATCTGCGCGGGGAAAAGGGACATGACAACATGGAAGTCAACGCCCTCGGATTCGAACAACAGACCCTGAAGGGTGATGAGCCCATGCCCGGTAATGATCTCCATTTAACCATTGATGTTGAACTGCAGAAAACCGCTGAAGAGGAAATGGCCGCGAACAACAGGGCCGGTGCGGTGGTCATGATGGAGGCGAATACCGGCAGATTACTTGTTCTTGCCAGCGCTCCGGAACTCCATCTCGAAGAGTTTGTCGGGGGTATTTCCCAGAAGGCCTGGAAGGCGATGCTGGACAACCCGCTCCATCCGCTGATCAATAAGGTGGTTCAGGGCCAGTACCCGCCCGCATCAACCTACAAGACAATCACTGCTTTTGCCGGTCTCGCGGAAGGTGTGATCACACCGGACACCCCTGTCTTTTGCCCCGGATCCATGCGATTTGGCAACCGCACCTACCGATGCTGGAAAAGGGGGGGACACGGAAGCGTCAGTCTCCGCCGGGCTCTGGCAGAATCGTGTGACGTCTACTTCTACACAGTCGGTCTTAAGCTGGGAGTCGACCGATTGGCGAAGTATGCCCGGATGTTTGGTCTGGGAGACAAAACCGGCATCGAAATGGAACATGAAAAACCCGGCATTGTTCCGAGTTCCGACTGGAAAAGAAAACGCTACAATGTCAAGTGGCATGAGGGAGAAACCCTCTCGGTTTCCATTGGTCAGGGATACAATCTGACCACCCCCCTGCAGGTCGCGCAAATGACCGCTGTTATTGCCAATGGCGGCACCCTCTATAAACCCGCAGTGGTTGAAAAGGTGATCAATGCGGACGGCCAGGTGGTCAACAGCTTTCAACCTGAAGTTATTGCCAGAATACCGGGGCAGGGACGCAACCTGAAGCGGGTGCGGGAAGGCATGATCGACGCTGTCAACAGTCGGAGAGGTACGGGTCGGGAGGCTCAGGTCGATCCTCAGCACGGCATCATTGTCGGCGGCAAGACCGGTACAGCCCAGGTGGTCCGTCTCGCCCAGTACATGCATCTGAGGGAAGAGGATATTCCGTACAAGTACCGGGATCATGCCTGGTTTACCTGCTTTGCACCGGCCGTAAATCCGGAGGTGGTTGTCACCGTCCTCGTTGAACACGGACTTCATGGGAGTTCCGCCGCAGCTCCGGTTGCAGGAAAACTGCTCAACAGGTACTTTAACGATAAATTTACTGAACAACATGAAAAGAAGCCCGCTCAGCCAACCCGATCTGAAAACCGGGTTGCCCTCTCACATGACATGATAGCGGATCAGGAATTCATGGCATCGGAGGATTCTGACAATACCGGAAATCATCTTCACGTAGAAACTCATGGGGGTCAACAGCAATGAACATGTTCCATTTTGACCGGCGTCTTCTCCAAAATTTCGACTGGGTCATGTTGATGATGCTTTTCATCGTTGCCTGCCTGTCCTACATCAACCTGTACAGTTCGACATATGTTTCCGGAAAGGGAGCCTCACCGATCTTTTACAAACAGCTGTTCTTTTTTGCCACCGGTCTGATCGCCATGCTCTTCCTCCTTTTCCATGACTATCATAAAATCATTAAACTGAGCTATGCGATTTATGCTCTCATTCTGCTCCTGCTGCTGTACACCCTGCTGTTTGTCAACCCGGTTTCCGGAGCCCAGCGGTGGATTGATCTTGGTTTTTTCAACCTTCAGCCTTCTGAACCGGCGAAGTTATCACTCATCCTTGTACTTGCAGCCTGCTTTGCCAAAACCGATGCCCCGGGCGGCTATCGTCTGCGTGATCTGATCAAACCTGGGATTCTCATACTCCTTCCCTTTGCACTCATCCTCAAGCAGCCGGATCTTTGGACTGCTCTTATCTGCTGCATTATTTTTGTCTCCATGACACTGTACGTCCGGCTGCGCTGGACGACGCTCACTATTCTCGGTTCGATGGCCCTTGGCAGTGTCATTCTTGCCTGGAAATATCTTCTCAAAGATTACCAGCGCCAGCGCATCGAAACCTTCCTCAACCCTGAGGCCGACATCATGAATCACGGCTATCAGATCGAACAGTCCAAAATCGCTGTCGGGAGCGGCAATATATTCGGTAAGGGGTTTCTCGACGGCACCCAGGGACATCTCCAGTTTCTGCCGGAAAAACATACGGATTTCGCCTTTGCGGTCTGGGCTGAGGAATGGGGTTTCGCCGGGTCTGCGTTCCTGCTCGGCTGCTATTTCTTTCTGCTGATCTGGGGACTGAATGTGGCAATGTCCGCCAAAGACAAACTGGGATCCATCCTCGCCTTTGGCTGTGTTGCTCTCATTTTCTGGCAGGCGCTGATCAACCTGTTTATGGTGATGGGATTCCTGCCGGTGGTGGGTGTGCCATTGCCGATTTTTAGTTATGGCGGCTCTTCCCTGTTGACCACCATGGCAGCCGTTGCCCTTATCATGAACGTACGGATGCGCAGTTTTCCGGTGCAAAACGGTCAACAGTAACTCAATTCACTCTCGCAGACCGAAAAGAACCAGATTCCGCAGACCTGAAATAAATCGGGGATCAGCGTTAAGCGCTTCAGTCATGGCAAAGCCATGCCCGCTCTTCGGCGGTCCGTCTGTATTGAATATCTGTTTCATACAGTGCTCAATATGATCCGAGACAGAAGAGATCGGAACCACCAGTACATTGGTGCATCCATCGCCTGCGAGGGTTGTCAGCATATGGCCAGAACACAGGGTCAGGGCCGTAACCTGAAACGGGTACGGGAAGGCATGATTGATGCTGTCAACGGTCGAAAAGGAACGGGGCGGAAAGCCCGGGTCGATCCTCAACCCGGAATCACCGTAGGGGGCAAGACAGGTATGGCCCAGGTGGTGCGACCTGCCCGGTATATGCATCTGAAGGAAGAGGATATTCCCTGCAAGTACCGGGACCATGCCTGGTTCACCTGCTTTGCACCGGCCGTTAATCCGGAGGTGGTTGTTACCGTCCCCGTTGAACACGGGCTTCATGGCAGTTCAGCTGCGGAACCGGTTGCCGGTAATCTGCTGAACAAGTATTTTCGGGACAAGCCTGGCAAACAGAATGAACGTACACCTGATCAGTCCGCCCGTCCGGAGGAGCAGAGACACGGACCACAAACTCAGGTCGCAGATACCGTTAGATCCTGACAGTGCCAATCTTCAAGCTCAAGGTTTCGAAAACCGACAGTAACAGATATGTTTCATTTTGACCGGCGACTCCTGCAGAATTTCGACTGGGTCATGTTGATGATGCTCATCATCGTCGCCGGCCTGTCCTTCATCAACCTGTACAGCTCCTCCTATATTCCCGGCAAAGGTGCTTCACCGATCTTCTATAAGCAGATAACCTTCTTTATCTCTGGCCTGGTAATCATGTCGGTCATTCTCTTTTACGATTACCATAAGCTCATCAGACTGAGTTACGTACTGTATGCGGCCATCCTGGTACTGCTGCTGTACACTCTTTTGTTTGAGAAACCTGTTGCCGGAGTCCAGCGCTGGATCGACCTGGGATTTTTCAATGTCCAGCCCTCGGAACCGGCCAAGCTGTCACTCATCCTTGTCCTTGCAGCCTGCTTCACCAAAACCGATGCACCGGGAGGCTATCGTCTGCGCCACCTCATCAAACCCGCCATCCTCACACTCCTGCCCTTTGTGCTGATTTTAAAGCAGCCGGATCGCAGTACTGCATTCATCTGCTATATTATTTTTGCTTCCATGACCCTGTTTGTACGGATGCGCTGGCAAACATTGCACATTCTTGTCATCACAACGATCAGCAGTGTTTACGTGGTCTTTTTCAAACCTCTTTGCAATCCCTTTTTCAACCCTGAGGCCCATATCATGGACAACGGCTATCAGGTCATGCAGTCCAAAATCGCTGTCGGGAGCGGCAAAATATTCGGTAAGGGGTTCCTCGACGGCACCCTAGGCCATTTCCAGTTTCTGGCGGAAAAACATACGGATTTCGCCTTTGCGGTCTGGGCTGAGGAATGGGGTTTTTCCGGGTCTGTGTTCCTGCTCGGCTGCTATTTCTTTCTGCTGATCTGGGGACTGAATGTGGCGATGTCCGCCAAAGACAAGCTGGGGTCTATTCTCGCCTTT
>JAAYDD010000376.1 GCA_012729435.1 Desulfobulbus sp. | reverse complement strand
GGACGATGCTGTGGCAAGTTTGAGAAGTATCATCGTTGCTGAACGTTGCCGCCGTCGGCGCCTTCTCAACGGCAAAAATGCAGACTGGGGTGTCTGATGTCAGAGAGATCCAATCCGGAAGACCAGCTGCCATCTGCAGCGTCTGAAGGATCTGAGTCCACAGCTGATCTTGTCTGGGGTATTAATTCTGTCCAAGAAGCTCTCCAGAAAGACCCGACTACAATCCGGGAAATAACTGTTCTGCGGGGAAAAACAGGGTATCGACTGCAACAGCTTATTGATTTTGCAAGAGCTCAGGGAGTTCTCGTTCGTTTTGCCGGAGACAGATTAGGAGGGGTACCCCGCCACTGTCGCCACCAGGGCGTGGTCGCCCGATTGAATGCTGTTAACGTATTTCCTTTTCTCCATCTTGTACACCAGTTGGATGATCATACACTGGAAAGACCTCGAACCATCCTCGCGCTTGACTCTCTGCAGGATCCCCGCAACCTTGGCTCAATCCTCCGGTCAGCACTGGCCGCTGGTTTTTCCCATGTGCTGATCACTCGTGACCGAAGTGCACCTTTGACAGGCACTGTGGCCAGGGCGTCAGCCGGAGCCGTATCTCATCTTCAGCTCTATCAGGTCGGCAACCTGGTTGACGCCTTAAATTCTTTAAAGAAGTATGGCTACTGGATTTACGGTACGGTGACCGACCAGTCTGCAGCCTCTATTTATACTGCTGATTTTTCAGGACAGATCTGTGTGGTGATCGGTAGTGAGGGCAAGGGATTGCGCCCGCTGGTACAAAAGCAGAGCGATTTTTTAGTGACCATCCCCATGCAGACATCGTTCAATTCGCTCAATGTCTCTGCAGCTGCAGCGGTTATCATGTTTGAAATAGCTCGTCGTTACCCAGGGTAACTTCCAACTGCTGATCGGCAGGACAGCCTGCCATGTATCACTGTTTTGCCTTGTTATTTCTTCTTTTTCTGGAGCTGCAGTTTAAGCAGATCACCCAGTGTGCCCATGGATCCCGTTGGTTTGCTTTCTGGAGGCGGTCTGAAGTCCCTTTCCTCATGCTGCTCTTCGGCTTTATAGTCTTCAAGGGTCAGGGCTATCCGTTTTTGTTCGCCATCGAACGATTCGATCTTAACGGTCAATTCCTGCCCTGTTTCAACGACTTCCCGTGGGTGGTGAATACGTCGGCCTGCCCCAAGTTTAGAAATATGGAGGAGCCCGTCGATGCCTGGTTCCAAAGTTACAAAAGCCCCGAAGGGTGCCAATCGACCGATTGTTCCCTGATGGACCGAACCGACCGGATACCGGATGGTTGCTGAATCCCAGGGATTTTCCAGAGTTTCACGGAGACTTAAGGAGATTCTGTTTTTCTCCCAGTCCAGTGATTTGATGATCACCTCAACCTGTTGACCGTGGTGGAGCACATCCTCCACCTTGTCGGTTTGTCCCCAGGCTATCTCTGAAATCGGTATCAGGCCATCAATTCCGCCCAGATCAACAAAAGCTCCGAATTCCCGGATAGAGCTGACCGTTCCCTTGACCCGCATACCTTCGGTCAGCTGTGATTTCAGCTGTTCCCGTTCCTGTTGACGTTGTTCTTCCAGAATTGCCCTGGCGGAAAGAACAATGTTTCGTCCCTGGTTGCCATACTCAATTATTTTGAAAAGAGCGGTTCTTTCAAGATAATCTTCAGGATTTTCCACCTTGCGAACATCCACCTGAGAGTAGGGGCAGAAAGCCCGCTGACCGGCAACAGAAACTGAAAACCCTCCTTTTACTTCTTCGGTGATTTTCCCTTCAACCGGTATGCCGGAGACAAATGCCTCTTCAAGTTCTTTTGAGGTGGTTTGTCCGGAACCCAACCGGGTGGTAAATAGCATTTCTCCGCCACGGTCAGTAAGAAAGAAAACCTGTATCCTGTCACCAAGGGTAACAGTGAGTTCTCCTTCCTGACTGCAGAGTTCAAAGGCGTTAATGACTCCTTCACTCTTCTGACCGATATCAAGAAAGATGTTTTCACCACTTATGCCGACAATGGTTGCCTCTACCTGGGTACCCGGCCGGAGATGTTTTTGAGAAGTGAGGTCGTCAGAGAAAAGGTCAGCAAAGGTTTCGTTACTCATGGCGATGTTGTTGTGTGGTCAGAAAATTGAGACTGAGGTGCTGGTTGGTGAGTTGACTGCCGTTAAGATAAGAATGATCAGTGGGCAGGTCTACTTCTTTGTTGAGAATGTGGTCATCGTCAATCCGTCTGGTCTCAGACAGTTCCCTTGTACATAAAACTGTGGATATTATATTCCGGCAAAAAACACAAGTATACGCTTTCAAATGATCACATTCATATTCCTGCAGTCTGTAAGGGGAATGTATCCGGGGCAGATACGGATCGGTGTT
>JAAYDD010000375.1 GCA_012729435.1 Desulfobulbus sp. | reverse complement strand
TGCATGCCCCGTTCCTGGGCTATACGCAGACATTGGAGAAGCAGTTTGGCACCAATACCCTTTCCCTGCCAGGGGTCACCGATAAGGACGGAGAATTCGCCGCGTCTGCCGTCCGGCTCACCGACTATGTTGGCGACACCGAGCATCCGTTCGCCCTCTTCACTGTCATCCAGAGCAACAAAGGAGATCTCCCGATCATAGTCAACCTGGGTGAAGCGGGCGAGAATTTCCGGAGAAAGGGTTTTGACCACGCTGAAGAAACGGTAGTAGATGCTCGTCGGGGTGAGGGAGTTGAAGAGTTCAACAAAGAGTCCGGCATCTTCCGGTTTTATCGGCCGGATAAAGAGCGGCATCTGCATGTCTGTGAAATCATGGCGCTCCAGATGTTGCGGATAGGGACTGATGACGAGGTGGAGGTTGTTGACGTTTCCTTCGGTACGCATCAGCCGGATGCGTGCATCAACTGCGCAGGGCTGCCCGTCTTTGATCAGCACGGGGTTGATGTCAAGTTCCACGATCTCAGGGAAATCGATGACAAGTTGAGAGAGCCTGAGGAGGAGTTCTTCCAGTTTTTCCAGGTCTGCCGGCGGCGCGTTCCGGTAACCCTGCAACAGAGGCAGTATACGGGTCTCCTCCATCATGCGCCGTGCAAGCAGTCGGTTGAGCGGTGGCAGTCCCAGGGCTTTATCATCAAGTGCCTCTGCAAAAACACCGCCGGTGCCAAAACAGAGGACCGGTCCGAACTTGTCGTCGGTTTTGCTGCCGAAAAGCAGTTCAAACTCAGGTTTGGCGATATAGGGCTGAAGCGAGACACCGGTTATTCGGGCATCAGCCTTGAATGTTTTGGCAGAGTTCATGATGCGGTCGTAGGCCTGGCGGATATCCGACTCGTTGCGCAGATCGAGCTGGACGCCGCCCGCATCCGACTTGTGACTGATGTCCGGTGAAACAATCTTCATGACCACCGGCATACCCATCTCTTCGGCAAGGGCGACCGCCTCGTCAGCTGTGGTGGCCAGGACCGCAGGATTGACCGGGATACCGTAGGCTGCGAGGATCTCTTTGCTCTGTATTTCCGAGAGCATTTCGGTTTCCTGCTCAAAACTTTCATAAATTGTACGGAACACCTGGTCACGGTTGAAGTAGAGTTCAACGGGAAGCTTGGGCGGAGCCTGGGAGAGGATCTCCAGATTTCGCGTGTATTCCACCATGTAGAGGAAGGCACGTACAGCCCGTTCCGGCGTTTCGTAGGTGGGAATATCCGCCTTGTTGAGGATGTCTACAGCCTCGGCGACCCGCATTCCTCCCATCCAGGAGGCAAAGACCGGTATCCTTTTGTTTTTTGCAAGTTTGACAAGGGCAGTGGCCACCTCTTCCGGAGCAGTCAGATTTTGGGGGACCATGATGATCAGGATACCGTCAAATTCCCGGCTCGACATGCACAGTTCAATGACCGTGGCAAACCGTTCCACTGTGGCGTTGCCAAGGATGTCAATGGGATTGCCCCGGCTCCAGAAGTGGGGAAGCAGGTCATTGAGTTTGGCGGTAAGGTCTGTGCTGAGCGGTGCCGGATCCAGTCCGTATTCGGCAAGGGTGTCGGTTGCCATGACACCGGGCCCGCCGCCGTTTGTGATTATCGCCAGTCGTGTACCCAGCGGTCGGGGCTGTTTGGCCATGAGTTCTGCGCAGTCAAACAGACGGGCCAGTGAAGGGACACGCACAATACCGGCACGTTTAAAGGCCGCATCATACACCTCATCTTCACCGGCCATGGCGCCGATGTGGGTTGATGCCGCCCGGGCACCGGCTTTACTTTTTCCTGTTTTAAGCACAATGATCGGTTTGATTCGGGAGACCGAGCGGGCGGCACTCATGAACTTGCGCGGGTTGCTCAGGTTTTCCATATAGAGAAGGATCGCCCTGACCGAGCCGTCGTTTCCCAGGTAGTCGATCAGATCACCGAAATCGACGTCAAGCATGGAGCCGGTGGAGACAAAGTGGCTGAAGCCCATATTCTCCTCAGCCGCACGGTCGAGGATGGCTGCGCAGATGGCACCGCTTTGGGAAATGACCGCCAGGCTGCCTTTGGCCGGCAGGCCGCCTGCAAAGGTGGCGTTCAGATTCCTGCCCGGCCGGATGACTCCCATGCAGTTCGGGCCAAGAATGCGCATGCCGGATCCTTCGGCAGCTCCGGCAATCTGTTCTTCTATGAAGGCACCTTCCTCTCCCGCCTCTCTTCCCCCCGCAGAGATGATGATGACACCCTGAGTTCCGGTTCGCACGCACTGCCGGACGAGCTCCGGGACAGTGGCAATGGGAGTGGCGATGATCACGAGCTCCGGTGGTTCTTCAATGGCAGTGACTGCAGGATATGTTTTAAGACCGCGGACAGTTGTATATTTTGGATTGACCGGATAGATCGGGCCGCTGTAACCGCCGAGAAGGAGGTTGTCGATGAGAGCGGCACCAATGGATACGGGGCGGTCATTAGCGCCGATAACGGCAATGCTTTTTGGATCGAAGAACTGTTCCATATTCTGAGAATGCCTCACACTTATGGATCACAACGTCCTGGAACGGAAAGGCCACATTCGTTGAAAACAGCAATCCTCACCTACTCTTTCTTGCTTCGCTTGACAAGTCTTTTACAGCGGGTCTGAGAGGATAAGTCTGTTGTTGACTCAGTTTGTACGGAATTCTGATTGCATACAGATGGATCTGTGGCTTGCGCGGGCACTGCATCAGCTCTCTTAGGCCGCCGGGAGGTGACAGGAACCAGTTCCTGTCACCAGGTGCCGGAGAAGACGAAACAACCCGTTCTCACATGGTTTTTACTTACCCGGTCTGCCGAAGTGCCTGCGGTTAAGGGTGATAACCAGCCAGATGGTGGCCAGCTGAAAGAGCAGGGCAAGTCCGGAAATGATCCAGTAGGAAATGGAGAACTTCACAATGAGCCCCGCATCCACCAGACCGCGGTTGAGCCAGAAGTGGAGCATGACCGCCAGAGCCACTCCCGGGCAGACGAGAGCGTAACTGCCGACCGAGGTCTCCCGGCCGATGATAAAACGGGCAAAATAGCCCAAACGGACAAGAACAAGTGCCGTAAGAAGCAGACACAGCAGTTGAGCAGACAGAAACTGACTCAGCAGCATGAGACGGTCAGCAGCGCTGCCGGCAAGGGCAAAATGTTCGTTAAGACCGTGACCTTGTCGTAACGACAGGATACCGAGGATGGTCAACAGGGGGATAAAAACGGAAAAAGTGGGGGCAGTCTCGATGCTTGCCCCGTTTTCGAGCAGAGAACGCAGGCCGAGTATGAGCGCGATAATACCGATAAGCGCCGCAGCAACCAGGAAAAATGTCGAAAAGACCAGTCCTGCTCCGGCCACGATCCGATTGGCGGAAAGACCTGCAGGGGCGGCAAGTCCCACGCCGATCATGGCGAGGGCGAAGGCCGGCATAGCCTGGGCAAAGGAGTTGTTGCCCGTACAGCTGAAGCCGCCGTCAACAAGGACCCGGCCTAAAAAATGGCCCAGCTGTTGAAATGCAAGGACACCGATGGCGAGAAAGGCCAGGATAGCCAGAGGAAAGAGGTACTCTACCACGCTCCAGAGTCCGGGGACAAAGACCATGCCGAGCATGAAACAGACGTTGACGCTCATTGCCATGGCCAGGGGCATGGCGAGCAGCTGGGTTTCTGCGTTTGTTGAACGAAGGCGGGTAAAGGCCTCTGTTTTTTTCCACAGCAGGTGGTTTCGCAGATTCCACAGCAAATACCGAAGATTTTGAAAACTGAACCACGCAATTCCGGTGACTGCGATCACGATCATTGTCCGCCTCATCAGATCACCCGAACTGAATGCGGCAAGGATGTCTTCAAAAAGCGGCACCGAACGGCCGGAATCAGGCAGCCAGTGCATCAGCCACATGAAAAAGGTGACGACAAGGCCGCCGGTGCCCAGGGAGACAAGGAAATAAAGAGGTGCATAGGTGTCGGCCGGTCTGATATTCTCATTCTGCATGTCTATCTCTCCAGATGTCATTGGTTTGTACTGAAGCAGCTCTGGTCCGGATGCATCCTGTCATATGGACAGGGTCCGTGCTGTTTGTATTGCGGTACCTGTGGCGGGTGTGCATTTTATCTGTACGGCGGTTGCCCGGTGCCTGGCGGAAAACGATCTCTTCTGTTCAGCTGGCGGAGGTTCCGCTCACATCAAACCATATCCGGGCACAGAGTTGCAAGAGATCCGGAGCAACTGTTTACGCCAGGCTCGTACCGCCTCGTTGCAAGAACAATGGATTTGCTGTATGGAAGAACAGAATGCAATCAGTGCAACAGACAGGCTAACCAGTGAGGGGTAACCGGTATGGGGCCTAGACTCAACGGATTGTTCTTGACAGTGATGCTGTTTGTGAGCTTGTTTCTTCACGCTTGCGGAGACGGCGAGGAGAGCGTGAAGATATCTCTCAACAGACGTCAGGAGATAACCGCCCGGCCGCAGCAGCCTGCCGTCACCTACGCATATCTTCCCCAGTATTCGCATACCGAATCATTTCAGCGTCACCATCGTCTGGTGGAATACCTCACTGAAGAAACCGGAATGCCGATCCGTCAGGTTTTTCCTGACACCTTCTCCGATCATATCCGGATGTTCGGTCAGGGTAAAATTGATATCTCCTTCACCAATCCATTCGTCTACGTGAAGCTGGCCAATCAGTTCGGGGCCAAGGCCATGGCCCGTATCATCGAGGCGGATGGACGGGCTGAATTCCGCGGTCAGATCATTGCCCGCAAGGACAACGAGGCGATACGCTCCCTTGCCGACTGCCGGGGCAAGTCATGGATTGCGGTGGATCCGGCTTCTGCCGGAGGCTATCTTTTTGCGCTTGGCCACTTTGTCGATCACGGGGTGCATATCCATGATTTTAAAGAGGTGGTCTTTGCAGGCGGACGGCAGGAGAATGTGATTCTCAGTGTATATGCCGGCCTGCACGACCTGGGATCAATCCGTGAAGGGTCGCTGAAAGTGGTGGAAAAGAAGATCGATATCAGTCAGATCAGGGTTGTTGCAGCCTCCCGTTCCTATCCTGGCTGGGTATATGCAAGCAGTCCGCGTCTTTCACAGGAAGCGGCCGACAAGATCAGAGCAGCCCTGTTGAAACTTGACTATGCGGGTAATCCCCGGCATCATGCGATTCTTGAGGCGGCCAGATTCATCGGTTTTGTTCCTTCCGATGACCGGGATTTTGATCCCATCCGGGAACTGAAAAAAAAGGTAGGGATGGATCTTGACTAACCCGTTGAGCAGAATCTTTCATCGTTTGCGTTTCCGAAGCAAGATCACACTGGGTGTGACCATGATGCTCGTGTTGTGCGGTCTCAGCATCGGTCTTATCCTTTCCGCCATGTCGTCTAAGGCTCTGCTGGAAGAGGGAAAGAAACGGGGGATGGCGCTTGCATCCGGGCTGGCATTCAGACTGACCGAACCCCTGCTGGCCATGGATTTTCTCCAGATGAAAAACCTCATCGACAATCTCCACGGACAGTACGACGACATCATTTACATCTTTTTAACCGATACCACCGGTAACATCTTGACGCACACCTTTACCGGCGGTTTCCCCATCGATCTTCTTACGGTCAATCAGGCCAGTGAGAAGCCGCAGCCCAGACAGTTGAGCACTGAACAGGGACAGATCTACGATTTTAATGTCAAGATTGTCCTGGGTGACAAAAGCCTTGGCAACATCAGGATGGGTTTGGCACGAAGTGAGATCGATACGCAGATTGCCCATCAGCGCTGGATCAGTCTGTTTGCCACCCTGGGGGTTGTCAGCCTCGGAGTTGTGCTGGCCCTGTGGTTTTCCAGAACCGTGACCCTTCGGCTCAACCGCTTGCGAGAGTCAGCCGAGGAGATCGTCAAGGGGAACCTTGATGTGCAGGCCGGATTCACACTGGAGAAGAACTGCTGGGACATCATGGCCTGCGACAAGGTCGACTGTCCGGCATACGGGGATCCTCTGCGTCGTTGCTGGTACCTAGCCGGTACCATGTGCCCGAACTGTCAGGGGAAAGAGTATCCGCTCAAGATGGAGAGCTGCCGTAACTGCCCTGTATTCAAGTATAACTTTGGCGATGAGCTCCAGGATCTGGCCGAGGCCTTTGACGTGATGGCCGTGACGATCAGAAACCATATTCAGGAACTCACTGAACGGGAAAAGACCATTGCCCAGCAGCAGGGTCTGCTCAAAACCATCATGAACGTGACCCCGGACTTCATCACCCTGCAGGACAAAGAGCTCGTGTACAAGTTTGTCAGCAAGGCCTTCTGTGACTACTTCGGTCTCCAGGAGGAAGCTGTGGTCGGTAAAACTGATTTTGATATCTTTCCTCCCCGTCAGGCGGACCTGAACTATCATGAAGACAGACAGATCCTCTTAACCGGTCAGCCGCTCTCCAAGGAGATCACCTTCAAGCGCAATGACGGACAAAAATGGTTCCATGTGGTCAAAGTGCCGATTTATGAACAGGACGGCACGATCATGGGACTTCTCCTTACCGCCAGAGACACGACCATGCTCAAGAAGTTTCAGGAGCAGCTCATCCGGTCACAGAAAATGGAAGGATTGGGGCGTCTTGCCGGCGGTGTGGCCCATGAGATCAACACCCCGCTCGGAATTATTCTCGGCTATGCGCAGTTGCTGATGGATGACATCACTGATGAAGAATCACTGGAGAGTTTGCGCATCATTGAAAAGCAGGCCAAGGTCTGCCGGAAAATCGTGGCTGACCTGCTGGGATTCTCACGTCATTCGCACTCAGTCCGCGGTGCCCTGGATCTGAACACCTCGCTCCAGGAGGTGATTCAGCTTGTGGAGCATGCTTTTTTTCTGAACCGCATTCAGGTGGTCTTTGCACCCGGTGAATCGTTGCCCACGACCATCGGAGACCGGGAACGGCTCAAGCAGGTCTGGCTGAACCTGCTCAACAACGCCGCCGACGCCATCGGGCAGGACGGGGTTATCTATATCCGGACGCGGCACCCGTCCCAGGGGCGGATTGAGGTCAGCGTCGCAGATACCGGGACCGGTGTGGATCCTGAGCACATTGCCAATATCTTTGATCCGTTCTTCACCACCAAGCAGGTCGGCAAGGGGACCGGACTGGGCCTGTCCGTTTCATTCGGTATCATCAAGGAACACGGCGGTACGATCTCGGCACAGAGCCCTGTTCCCCGGAACATGCTTCCCGATGAGGTCGCTCAGGCCTATCCGGACAAACCGGGAACGGTTTTCATTGTCACGCTGCCGATCCCGGTGGGAAGCCGGAGTGAAGAGGACCAGGCCAATCGAAAAGAGAGCACTGTATAACCTTGTCTGTACCGGTGTTCTTGTCTTTTTTTTTTTCTTGTTGCTGTCAGAATGTTTACACCGTATTTCACGATCAGGAGCCGGGAGAGGGGGGTGCGCCCGGTTTGACGGCTGTTCAAGACACTGCCGGAAGCGGCGGGGTGATGCATCCACCCGGAGTACGGCTCGTGAAGGTGTCATCATGCCGGTGTTGTATCCCGCCTGCTGAAGGGCAACCGTCGATGTGCTGTACGGAGATTACCGTAAAAGCGACGGCTTCCGCCGGCAGGTGACAAAGATGTGACTGTTCAGGTTCTGTCACTGATCGCCGCTGATCCTCAGGGCTTTTGATCTTGTCGCCGCCTGGCTGCAGAGGCTGAAGAAGACCGGTGACCAGTCTTTCAGAAACGGGCTTGAACCCTGGACCGGGCCGTTGTCCCCGGTGTATTTCCGATGTTGAACAGGCTCGTTTCCAGTGCAGAGTCGGGGCAGGTAATACAGGCTGTGCCTGTTTCGGCCGCTTTTCTGTCAATGCAGCGTTTATCCAGATTCAAAATCAGTGCAGCCATCCGTTGCTGTCGAGTTTATCCGATGATTCAGCACAGCCAGTCAGGTTTTTCTTCTTTGCCGGCATCAAAACAGATCGGTCTCAAGATCCTCATTGCCATCAGCTGTTCACATTTTCTCAATGATCTTATTCAATCACTTATCCCGGCGATATACCCTCTGTTAAAAGAGGGATTCAACCTCAGCTTTACGCAGATCGGTCTGATTACCCTGACCTTTCAGACCTCCGCCTCGCTCCTGCAGCCACTGGTCGGTCTTTACACCGATCATCGGCCTCAGCCCTACTTTCTGACCTGGGGCATGGGATGCACCCTGCTCGGACTGCTTGCCCTAGCGTGGGTCCCGAGCTACGGGTTACTCCTGCTGGCCGTTGCCCTTGTCGGCTCGGGATCTGCGGTCCTGCACCCGGAATCATCCCGGGTCGCCCGTCTGGCGTCAGCCGGGCGGTATGGACTTGCCCAGTCGATTTTTCAGGTGGGCGGAAATGCCGGTACAGCTGCCGGCCCGCTGCTCGCAGCGTTGATTGTCATTCCGGCTGGAAGATCGAGTCTTTCCTGGTTTGCACTGGTCGCCCTGGCGGCCATGGCGATTCTCTGGTGGATTGGCAGCTGGTACAAGCAGCAGCAACGCACAAAAAAACAGCAGTTGAAACTTTCTTCCGGGGTAACGGGAAAGGCCGGACAGCACTCTGCTGTCCGGCCTGTGGTCATCCTTCTTCTCCTCATGTTCTCCAAGTTCTTCTACACAACGAGCCTCCACAGTTATCTCACTTTCTACCTCATACACAAATTTGAGGTTTCAGTACAGACAGCGCAACTGCACCTCTTTGTCTTTCTCTTCGGTGTAGCTGCCGGAACGCTGCTCGGCGGGCCCATCGGGGATCGTATCGGTCGCAAGCAGGTGATCTGGTGGTCAATTTTCGGGACAGCACCCTTTGCCCTGGCCCTTCCGTACGCAACCCTCTTCTGGACAGGCCCCCTGACCTTTCTTATCGGGCTGCTCATTGCCTCAGCCTTTCCGGCCATGGTGGTTTACGGTCAGGAGCTGTTTCCCGGGAAAGTCGGAATGGTTTCCGGACTTTTTTTCGGGTTGGCCTTCGGCCTGGCCGGGCTTGGCGCCGCTCTGTTCGGACGCCTGGCTGATCAGCTGGGTATCGGGACGGTGTATGAACTGTGCGCCTGGCTCCCCTTACTGGGACTGGCAGCCGTGTTTCTGCCCGATCTGCGACAGAACTCACCTCCTGAAGAGTAACGTCTGTTCGCTGCGACGGAAAGCTCCGGATGTTTTCTCTGTTTTTTCCTGAGAAGAGATGGTTGACAGCAGTCGATCCACCTCAGTACAAACTCTTCATCCGGCCGGTTGCAACTGACCGGCCGGAGATGTCCGCCAGGGGAACTGCCTCGGAGAAAAAGCCGTCTTACATGGATCGCCGGTACTGACCGCCCACCTCATAGAGAGCCCTGGTGATCTGCCCTAGAGAACAGATGCGGACAGCGTCGATCAGGTCGGCAAAGACGTTGCCGTTGTTGATGACAGTCTGTTTAAGCCTAGCCAGCATCGGTTCGGCCGCCTCCCTGTGACGGGTTTGAAAATCGCGCAGCCGTTTGATCTGTGACTGTTTTTCCTCTTCTGTGGAGCGGGCCAGTTCGATCTCAACCGGTGTCTCTCCCCGGGGATTACGAAAGGTGTTCACCCCCATGATCGGATAGGAGCCGTCATGTTTCTTTCGTTCGTAGTAGAGTGACTCCTCCTGGATTCTGCTGCGCTGATAGCCGGTTTCCATGGCGCCGAGGACACCGCCCCGGGAGGCAATGGCTTCAAACTCACGCAACACCGCCTCTTCAACCAGATCGGTCAGCTCTTCGATGAGAAAGGACCCCTGGTTTGGGTTTTCGTTCATCGCCAGACCCCATTCCCGGTTGATGATCAGCTGAATGGCCATGGCCCGCCGTACCGACTCCTCGGTCGGGGTGGTGATGGCTTCGTCATAGGCGTTCGTATGGAGACTGTTGCAGTTGTCGTAGATGGCGATCAGAGCCTGGAGAGTGGTCCGGATGTCGTTAAAGGCCATCTCCTGTGCGTGGAGGGTGCGGCCTGACGTCTGGA
>JAAYDD010000374.1 GCA_012729435.1 Desulfobulbus sp. | reverse complement strand
CTCCGGCACAGCGATAGATACAACTGCCAAAACTTGCCGGGTCACCGAGGAGTGTGCTGCAGTTGCTTTCACACCCTGTGGTAATGGTAGTGTTCTGTCCCTGGAAAGCACCAAGATATTTCTGATGCGGGTTATCGCTCCATGCAGCAGACCAATCCCAGATACCGTAGACAGTCTGAACGCTCTGATCGAGAAAGTCGGCTGACGGATCCAGGATGCGTCCGGTCCCGAACAGGATCATATACCCTTTGGTGTCCAACGGGCAGGCAGAGGTGATGACCGGCTGCATGGTGATCGGTTGCCGATATCCTGCCTCACTGCGGGCTTGAAACAGCGGCTGTTTGACTTTGGAGGTGTCTTCAAAGTAGATGTTCCAGCCATCTTTATCCGTGGCGTTAAGATCAAATTTCCAGAGATTCCCCAACAGATCACCGGCATAGGCAAAGTCATTCTTCCGGTCTCCCTGGGGATGAATCAGCGCCGGAGAGGACAGTCCGTTACAGTTGGTTCCGTTGGTACTGTCACCGACACCGGTATCAATTGTTCTGGTCCATTGAATACTGCCGCTCGTGTTCAAACCGACTCCGAAAAGCACAGCCCGCATATTTACACTTTCATAGCCGTTGCCGAACACCAGTACCCAGTCTGCATCAGTTGCATTCGATTTGACAATCTGCGGTCTGGAAAAACTGTACCCCAGGTTGTCTCTGATGTTGGTGATGGAAGGAAATGATGCCGGGGTGTACTCCCAAAGGACAATATTCCCGGCGTTGGCCTCTATGTCACTCTTGTGCGTTGCGGCCGCCGTAAGGTCAAGGGCAAAGTACCCCTTGCCGCCCTTGCCTAAACCACCGACCAGTATGACACGATTTCCCAGGTCCTGCACCGTGACATAGCCGTCCACAAAAAACTTATGATTCTCGTTATATGTTTCCTGGGAAAGCAGATACAGATTCCTGAACACTTCCTGCGGAATATAGGCAAACACCTCCTCTCCGGTATCACCGTCGAAGACATGGAGCATACCATCATTGGCGCCGACAATAACCCAGTCAATCCCCAGGTTCTTGTTGGCATAGTGATAGGGCTCTGCATTGATAAAATCACCGAGCTTGCCTGATCGGTTACGGAAGTTACGGAAATGAGCAGCGTCGTTTCGGCGCTCGTAGGTGGAATCACCCCGCAGGTAATTGAGAATATGAACATCTCCCTGCAACTGGGTCTTCATAAGCGGTGTCAGTTCATCCCATTGAAAGGCGACACCGAGTCCAGCCTCTGTCGAGGTGATAATCTTCCGGTTTGCCGCCTCCACTGAGCTCAGTTTTTTAGCAGCCGACCATTTTACCTCCGGCGGGTTGAGCTGGCAGGTTCGATTGGCGTTATTGCAGGCGGCCTGGCAGCTGGCATCTGTGCAACCAGCCAGACAGGTGACATGGATTTGCGCACAGGTCTGACCAGTACATGCGGCGGTGCAGCTTTGCCGTGCTGTTCGACAGGCAGTCTGACAATCGCCGTCTCCTTCCGGGCAGGATGCAATGCAGGTGGCGTAGGCAGTGCTGCACCCCTGCTCACAGCTTACAAAACTGCAGCTGGACACCAGACCGGAACTGTCCAGGCATTTGGCAAGGGTATCTCCGCTCCAGTCACTGGAATCATAGGTGGTCTGGAAGAGCAGGGTATCCTCCTCCACCTTGTTGGCGTTGATCGATACTGACGAGGCAGTACCGGTCTGATCTTCGATCAGATCCTTGATGGTCTGCATGGCAGCCACGAGTTCCTGCGGATCAGAGGCATTGAGAAAAGAGCCGCGACTGTTGACCGCCGCATGATACAGATCGTCAATACGACGGTGTGATTGCGCCCCGTTCGGATTATCATTCCACCAGGCAGGACAGGCCTTTGTAAAGATGCCCGATGTAGAGCTGTACTCTGCCCAGTCAACGGTTCTCAGATCGTCGATCCGCGGACAACCGTCAACACCGGGACTCTTACAGGAAGGCAGACAGTCGGGAAACCGGTTGGGATCATATTGCCCTGAAACTCCAAACGCAACCGCATAGGTTACCAGATGCTGTTTCGGGTTATTGTCAAATCCCTTGGCCGGTACATTGTCTCCTAAACTCGGATCCAGGTCAGTGGCATAGAAGTACATGGCCACATCAGCCAGAGTATTGCCGACTCCGTCCCTGAACACGGAGTACGTATTGTATGCGCTATTGGCATCGATATTACCGACACTGCTGAAGGATTCGTTGTAAAAGCCATCGGTCATGGCAATCACGTAGGCTCGCTGACATTCTCCACCTGAGTCGTCACAGGTGTCGTTATCCACATCCGGATGCGCATCCCAGAAAACAGAGTCATCCGGCGAAGTGCAATGCGGGCCTTTCCTTGTACCCAGACCGCTGGTTGTTCTCAGACCGGAGTAATCACCGGAGTCACCTTTCTGGAAGTACTTGCCCACTTCCCATAACCCGCGACGCAACGGAGTGCTGCCTTCAGCGCGCAGGTTATAGATTATAGACAGATAGGTGTTTTTAGCAGCACCGTCCGCGTTTTCAATCAGGGCAAGAGGCGCGGAAGAACTCCGGTTGATGGTGTGTAACCCCAACTCCACCCCCTTCATGCCCTCAACACTCAGGCCAATGGCAGCCTTGGTGGTGAGGATACGCTTACGATAAAATGAGAACCAGTCGGCAAAGTCCTGGCGCACCATGTAGGCAAGTTCTGCCGGATCTGTGACACTGTTGCCCAGGGCATCTTTCCGTTTGGGAATGATACTGTCGGGGATAGCACTCCCGACCTTTTCAACCAGCTCACCGTCGTTGACGACATTGTCATTGTTCCTGTCAATAAACTGATAGTAACGCAGAGAGTAGTCACCTACCTGTCTGCCCTCGCCGGGGATTGTCACAAGATAGGTGTTTCCGTCTGTATCCTGAGTGTAGTAGTGGGCATTGGGGACTCTTATCGGCGGTGCTGATTCAGCGATAAACCTGAGCGGTGTGCTGTTTATCCGTATCCAACGCGCTCCGTAACGGGGGGTGTTCCCTGAACCGTTATCTCGTCGCTGATCCACCCGATATTCATTTTTTATCAGCTGGTTGCCCGCGTTGTATGAGTAGATTGTATAGAGGGCTTTTCTGTCACGGTTTGTATTCTCATTGATCCAGGCATAGACATAGTAACTGCCGGCCTGTGCCGGCTCAAGCGAAATGTTCCAGTAGGCGGAACGGTCACGGGCGTCGGCATAACGGCCACTTCCATCCCAGGTGTAGATCTGGTTGCCGGTGGTATTGTACCATGCACCGAGTTCGGAATAAGTGGTATCGGAGTTGTCAAAAATAATTTCCGGCCTCAACGGTACCGAAGCTGCCGGGTACCCCCTGTTTGCCGACAGATTCGGGTTTGTTGACAGTCCGATGGCATCAGCATAGGTCGTGGTACTGGAAGTGCTGCTGCTATCCCGGGTGACCATGACCTGCTGACCGCCTATGACGGAAAAATATTCGGCATTCAGTTCAAAATCGTGCGCGGTTCTCGTACCGCCAGGATGGTACATGGAACTTCTCGTGGAATGGGCATCATACGAGTTGAGCCGCGGATAATCCATGTCGGCGTGAGTGTAGCCGGCAGCATAGGCAGTATGTGGAAAGGTTGCACCTGAAGCGAGAGGATTGTACTCCTTTTCACCGGAACGAACCGCCACACCGCTTACAGTCTTCCACTTCGGCCAGGGCGTATAGGTCGCGTTCGGATTGAAATAGATCTTATTGTACCCATGATACTGACTGCGCCACATCCGGCGTTGAGCATCGGTCAGCACCCGATATGAGCTGTTATGGGCATACGTTTTCTGCAGTTCGTCGTAGTAAAAGACATATCCGGCGCTGCTGAACCGGCCGTCACTTTCATCGGTCATAAACTCCCAGTCCATACTGCCCGAATCATCAACGAGATACATGATGAGTGGCGGAGCCGGTTTCACTGCAGCATTGGCCGGCACATCCGAGGCGGTTACACAGGTAACCTCAGATCCCTTTTCCTTGGGTCCGTCAAAACAGTCTTCATCAGCTTTTGTATTGGGGTCGTCGTAGGCACCGGGATGCACCTTGGGGTCATTATCGTTACAGTCGCCCTGGCGGGGAGTGTAACCGTCTCCATCGTTATCCTGATCCATGGGACCGCAGAGTGAATCTTTACCGTCACAGTCCTGATCGATACCGTCGCCGCAGATCTCAAGCGCACCGGGATGGATGTTCGGGTTGGTATCGTCACAGTCGATCTCTTCACTGGCCACACAGGACCCGTCGCTGGCCGTGGTGAATCCATCACCATCAGCATCCTGGCAGGGTTGTACAAAAACCGCCTGCACAGTCCTGTCCTGATCCATGGTCACTCTGATGACACTATTCGTGGGTGTTGCACCTCCGATATCACCATTCCACAGTGAAAAATACCAGCCTGGTTCAGGAGCCGCACTTAACTCCACCTCCGTTCCCTGACCGTAAAGGTAGCGTTGTTGACCAATGGCCGGTTCACCCTCCGGTTCCCGGAAAACCGTTCCGTTGGGTGAAACAATGGTCAGCACATAGCTGTCTTTATCGTACAGACCGATCACCTGCTGATTACGAAAGTCGTCATTCAGATCAAGCCGAACACGGTTCGGTGTTTGCCAGCCGTCCATGGTCAGAAATTCGACCACGATGTAACGGGCATTACATCCACCAAACGAACCGGTATCTCCGGGAACTGAAAAACTCTCACCATGGGTGCCGGTTTTAAAAGGTTCGATTCCGTTGGTATTGTGATCCGGACCAGTGACATAGGCTCGCCAGCCGCCAAATTGCTGCACATGCAGATCTGCATCCGTACCATCCGCACCGTCGTCGGCTCCAAGCAGGACGGTCATGATCGCGGTGCCAAAATCGGCTGCAAGAGTGTGATTTGCAGTCACATTGCTGAAGGTGTACTCGTTTTGATCGTAGTTGGTATCTCCGCTAAAACCGCCAATACTGGTGCCATCCACATGCACGCCGGTGACGCAGCGTCCGGAATCAGCGGAAAAACTGAACACCGCGTTCTGGCCGTGATCGGCAATCACAGCAACCGGACCATCACCGCTGACGGACTGACCGCTCGTGGTGTGTGTTATTCTGCCACCTGCCGCGGCAGTCATCTCAACTTGATGCGCAAACACCACCTCAATGGTATGCGGCGCTGTCTGCTGCGGTGTGGCAGCGGTGAAGGTGTAGGTATGGTGGGTATCACTGCCGGTGGTTGCAGTGACATAGGCAGGAAGTGCAGTCTGACCGTCAACGGTCACCTCCTGGATCCGGTGATCAGCCTGCACTGTAAAGACCACTTCCTGCGCATCAGGGACAACCACCTCCTGTCCGCTGGTGATGGGCTCTGACGGACTTGTCAGCGTTACTGTCCCACCGGGGCTG
>JAAYDD010000027.1 GCA_012729435.1 Desulfobulbus sp. | reverse complement strand
TGTCAGAACACCGATACCGAGCCGTCTGAACCTCAGGATCCCGCCCCTGTCCAGCAGGCGGCTGCACCGGTTAAAACCGGATGTCAGGAGTGCCATGATACCATCCGGTTGGATGCAGACCACCAACTGGCCTGTACCGGCTGTCATCAGGGCGTTGACCAGCAAAGCGATGCAGACAGATCCCATGCCGGGCTGGTAGCCCGCCCCGCTCATCCCGATCACATGCAGGAAACCTGTGGCGACTGTCATGCCGAACAGGTCGCCACGGCCGCCGGCTCGCTCCATTTCACCCTGGCCAAAAAGGTCAACACTGTGCGCCAGCACTTCGGCACCCGGAACACCCTGATCTCACCGCTTGATATTCCGCAGAGCAAAACCATTGATACGCCCCTTGCCCTGGCTGACGACCTGTTGCGCCGCCGGTGTCTGCGCTGCCACGTTTACTCACCGGGGGATGATTACAGTGCTGTCACCCACGGCACCGGCTGCAGCGCCTGTCATCTTCCCTTCAAGAACGGCTCCCTGACCAGCCATGCCTTTGCATTGCCCACGGATAGACAGTGTTTAAGTTGTCACTATGGAAACACGGTGGGCAGTGACTACTACGGCCGCTACGAGCACGATTATAACTGGGAGTACCGAACTCCCTACAGTACCACCACGCCGGGCAATATCCCGCGTCGGCCCTATGGCGTCGAGTGGCATGAGCTGTCAACGGATATTCACCTCCAGCGCGGACTGAGCTGTACTGACTGTCACCAGAAGATAGGCCATGGAACGCCTGTACCCGTCACCTGCCAAACGTGTCACGGCTGGCAGCCGGGTCAGGCTGTACCGGCTTTAACAAATGTGAGTGTACGCGATCGAAGCCTGATTGTTCGTAGTCGTATTGCCAACAAAGAGCATCAGGTGCCGTCACTGCGTCATCCGGCCCACGAACAGTACGGCCAGAAAGTGGCCTGTCAGGTCTGCCACGGCCAATGGAGCTACAACGATGGCTCCACGCACCTGCTCCTGTCCAAACATGAAGATTATGACCCCTGGGAACGGCTGACCGTGCAGGCAAGTTCCGAGGTGGAAACCCTGCTTGATCACAATCTCCACTATTCAGACGAGCTGCCGCTGACCATGCGCGACGGTTTAACCGGCACAGCAAAACCGGGGATCTGGTACCAGGGGTTTATTCAGCGGCGCTGGGAACAGATGGAGATTCACCGGGACAGCGACGGTATCATCAAGGTGTTTCGTCCCATCCTTGACCTGCATCTTTCCATGGTCGAAGCCGACGGTACCGTGCCCTTTGACAATATCACCGGTCAGACCGATACTCTCCGGCCGTACACGCCTCATACCACCGGTCCGGCAGGCCTCTTCTATCGTGATCGTTTTCAACACCTGCTTTCTGACAATGCACCACAGCCATGATGACTGTCCGTTCTGTCTTTCGCTCAACTGCTCACATCCTCACGCTTTGCCTCTTCATATGTCTCGGGTTCGGCTGTGCAACAAAACAGGCTGAACTGAAAAAAAGTGTACCCGCTTCGGGCAAGAAAAAATCCGGGATTCCCGCCACCCAACGCCCTTACGTTATCAACGGCATCACCTACTATCCCATTCCCTCTGCCGCCGGATATGTTGAACGGGGCATAGCCTCCTGGTACGGCAAACCGTTTCACGGTCGCAAGACATCCAACGGTGAGACCTACAATATGTACGGTGATACAGCGGCCCATAAAACCCTGCCCATGGACACCATGCTCCTGGTGAAAAATCTGGAAAATGGACGGTCCACCACCGTGCGTATCAATGACCGCGGCCCGTTTGTTCAGGAACGCATTATTGACCTGTCGTACAGCAAAGCGCAGGAACTGGGCGTGGTTGGAAATGGAACCGCCCGAGTTGAGATCATTGCTCTGGGCGCTCAACAGGCGGCAGAGCTGCCCATGGTGGCCTCTGCGACCGGAAAACCAACCGAAGCAGGCAGCAGGCCCAAACCAAAAATCAAACCTCCACCCATTCCGGACTTTGATAAGGGCAACTTCTATGTACAGGTGGGAGCCTTTGTCCAGGTTGAAAATGCAAGAACCCTGGCCAAGGCCTTTGCCAGGCGAGGCCGTGATGTCATCATTCAGCAGTATCCGGCAGCAGGTATGAATCTGTACAGGGTGATGATTTTTGCCAGCACCTCACTCAAACAGGCGAAACTCTATGAACAGGGGTTGAAAAATGAAGGGTTCCGCTATGCCCTACTGCTGGCACGCTAGATGTTCACATTCAAAAGTGCGGACTGTGGTGATGAAGCTGCGGATGCGGTGATGATTTTTTATCCCCGGCGCATCCTCCAGCCCTGAGTTGGCATCAACCCCGTAGGGGGTGATCTGTTCCAGCGCGTTCCTGATATTTTCCAGATCAAGACCTCCGGCCAGAAAAAAAGGACGGCCAGGCTCCAGACGATCAATCAAAGACCAGTCAAACTTCTGACCGGTACCGCCAACCATATCCTTTTCATAGGTGTCAAGCAGGTATCCGTGGACAACACTCTGGTATGGGATAATATCAGCAGCCGTACTGTGGGCGCCAACCCGGACCGCCTTGATTATCCGGCAGGATGGCACCCTGGCGGCCAATGTGCGGCAGCAGTCCGGTGATTCCGCGCCGTGCAGCTGCACGTGGGTCAGACCGCATTCACGAACAACATGAATGACCCGATCCACCTCTTCATTCACAAACACCCCTACAGCCGCAACCAGGGGCGGCAGTTGTCTGATGATATCTTTTGCCGCCGACAGGGTGATGGCTCGCGGACTTTTCTCATAAAAAATAAATCCCAGGGCATCAACACCGGCCGTCGCTGCACAGCGTGCATCAGCAAGGCGGGTTATGCCGCAAATCTTGATGCGGATGCGGCTCGGCCTGCTCATATGGCGAGAAACTCCCGCAGCAGCTGATCCTTCTGTCCGGCCCGCATCAGACTCTCTCCGATTAAAGCGGCCTTGACTCCGGCCTCCTTCAAACGCCGGATATCCGCTGCCGAGGTAATCCCTGATTCACTGACCACCGGAATCGTTGACGGTATCTTTGGCAGTAGTTGAAAGGTTGTTTCGAGACTGACAGTAAAATCGTTGAGGTTCCGATTGTTGATACCGATAAGCCGGGCACCGCTTTGCAGCGCTGTGTCCAACTCCCGCTCATCATGCACCTCAACGAGCACATCCATGTTGTGTGATTCAGCCTGCAGGCGAAAATCCCGCAGCTGCTCTTTCTCCAGGATAGCGGCAATGAGCAGGATCGCATCCGCACCGGCCACCCGGGCCTCTTCTATCTGAATCGGATCGATAATAAAATCCTTCCGGAGCACGGGCAGTTCGACCGCCTCGCGTACCAGAGGAATAAACAGAAGTGCCCCCTGAAAAAAATCAACATCGGTTAAGACTGATAAACAGTGAGCACCACCGTCCTGATAGCTGCGGGCTATACGCACCGGATCGAAATCAGGTTCAATAACCCCCTTGGAGGGTGAGGCCTTCTTCGCCTCTGCAATAATCGCAACCGATTGCGCCGCCAGCAGGGCATGGAGAAATCCCCGGGGAGGAGCAACCGGCCGTTCCATGACGGGCAATCCCTGCTGTTTGAGGATCGCCACCTCTTCATACTTTCGAGCAACAATGGCATCAAGAATCATACAGACCTCATCCTTTACTGAATTGGACCAACTGCTCGAGTTTATCAAGTGCGGCACCGGAGGCGATGATCGTTCGAGCCAGGTCTATCCCCTCTGGTATAGATCCGGCCCGGCCTGCGGCCATCAGGGCCGTACCGGCATTGAGGAGCACCATGTCAAGTTTGGCGCCCGCCTCCCCGCTTAATACCGCCCGAACCTGTACCGCCGACTCTTCTGCGGTCTTCCCGCCGCGAATGGCTGCCATCGGTGCGGTCTGCAGACCGACATCCTCAGGCGTCAGCACTGAATTTGTCACCTTTCCCTCAAAGGCATCGGCAATATGTGTCCTGCCGGTGATGGTCATCTCATCGAGATTCCCCTCGCCCCAGACCGTGATAACACGCTTCATTCCGAGACGAACAAAGACCTCGGCCAGTACAGTGGTCAACGGCAGGGAAAATACCCCGGTCAGCTGGACATTTGCACCGGCCGGATTGGTCATGGGACCGAGAATATTGAACAGAGTACGGATACCGATCTCCTGTCTCGGCCTGATGGCATACTTCATGGCGCCGTGGAGCATGGGCGCAAAAAGGAAACCGATACCGACCTCCCGCACACAGGCAGCCACCTTTTCCGGCGGCATTTTCAAATCAACCCCCAGTGCCTCCAGTACATCCGCACTCCCGCACCGTGAGGAGACAGCCCGGTTTCCGTGCTTGGCCACCGGTACACCGGCAGCAGCCACCACAAAACTCGTTGTGGTTGAGACGTTAAAACTGCCGGATCCGTCACCTCCGGTCCCGACAATGTCAACAAGCACTTCACCGGCCCGGGTATTGACCCCGGTGTCAATGAAAGTTGCCTTCTCGCGCATCACCCTGACCGCACCGACAATCTCATCGATACTCTCACCCTTCATCCGCAAAGCCGTGATGAATGAGCCGATCTGCGCACTCGTCGCGCCACCGCTCATGATCTCCTGCATCACCTCGACCATCTCCTGTTCGGTCAGATGTTCCAGAGTTACAACTTTGGCAATGGCCTCTCTAATCATGATATCCTCACTGTCTCAGGATGGTGTTCAGGTTCAGGCGTGTAAAAGCTGTGTGTAGTCCGGTCGGAGAAAATTGTGAAGCAGATGCACCCCTGACTCAGTCATAATGGATTCCGGATGAAACTGCACTCCTTCAACCGGTAGTGATCTGTGTCGGATTCCCATGAGTTCACCCTGGTCGGTACAGGCTGTCGCCTCCAGGCATCCGGGAAGCGGATCTTCAACAATGAGTGAATGATAGCGCATAGCTTCTATGGGCAGCGGCA
The DNA here is from genome assembly GCA_012729435.1 of Desulfobulbus sp. GTDB lineage: Bacteria > Desulfobacterota > Desulfobulbia > Desulfobulbales > Desulfobulbaceae > Desulfobulbus. The sequence continues at coordinate 1,170 of JAAYDD010000027.1, read as the reverse complement.
GACCGGTGAATACTCCGCGGCCGTCATGGCGGATCGGGCTCGTCTTCCCATGCATGATCCGTGATGCCCGGATCACCCGGCCGCCAAACGCCTCTGCTATGGCCTGGTGCCCCAGGCAGATACCGAGTACAGGGATACGCTGACTGAAATGGAGAATGGCGGCCATGGATATCCCCGCCTTTGCAGGTGTGCCCGGACCAGGTGAGATGAGCAGCCGGTCCGGATGCAACGCCTCTATTTCAGCAACGGTCACAGCATCGTTGCGAAACACGCGGATTTCCGGTGATCTCCAATCGCCCGGGGTGCCGGGAGGGGCAGCAGCCAGAGTTTGTACGATGTTATAAGTAAATGAATCGTAGTTATCAATGATGACGATCACTGTTCAGAACCCCTTTTCCGCCAGTTCCACGGCACGCCGCAGTCCCATGGCCTTGTTCACGGTTTCTTCGTATTCATTCTGAGCATTGGAATCGGCGACAATCCCGGCCCCCGCCTGAATCCAGAGATCCTGTCCGTGCAGGATAAAGGTCCGGATCGTGATACAGAAGTCCATGTTACCGGAAAAGCCAAAATAACCGACCGCCCCTGCATATGGACCGCGACGGTCCACCTCGAGTTCATCGATGATCTCCATGGCCCGGACCTTCGGAGCCCCGCTCACCGTCCCGGCCGGGAAACAGGCTGACAACACATCGAACTGGTCCATCCCGGGCGACAGCGTTCCGTGCACCCCTGAAACGAGGTGCATGACGTGACTGTACCGTTCAACCACCATCAGGTCGCGAACGGTTATCGAACCACTCTGAGCAACTTTTCCGACATCATTACGGCCAAGATCAACGAGCATCAGATGTTCGGCGCGCTCCTTGGGGTCAGCAAGCAACTCCTGCTCCAACTCCAGATCCTCTTCCGGCAAAGTCCCACGTTTCCGGGTACCGGCAATCGGCCGTAATTCGATATTCCCCTCTTCCAGGCGCACCAGGATCTCAGGAGATGAACCGATCAGCACCGTTTCTCCCTGACGAAGATAAAAGAGGTACGGACTGGGGTTGATGTGACGCAAGGCCCGGTACAAAACAAAGGGATTAAGATTCGATGTGCTGTGAAACCGCTGTGAGAGCACCACCTGAATGATATCACCGGCAAAGATGTACTCCTTGGCCCGCTCCA
>JAAYDD010000373.1 GCA_012729435.1 Desulfobulbus sp. | reverse complement strand
GCAGCCTCATCTTTTGGGACGGGCTATGATGAACATCGGATGGTAGGTCAGACAAACCCCCTGTGGTCCTGAGAAACAGGCTGTATAATCGGTGATAAAGGTGGAGATTTGCCGTCGGGTCCACGCCTGCTGGCCGATTGAGTTGACACCGGTCGCCCTCAGATGCTGAAGGACGGCAATCGGGTCGGTATACCAGAGTGTTTCCCGGGTCTCGTAAGCGTCCAGGATGTCAAAACGGTCAGCCACAACGTTTTGGAGTTGTTCAAGTGTCCGGTAGTTCAGTCCTTTTCCGGCAATTGTCCGGATCTCCCGGAGATTATCCGTGCCGTAGAGTGAAAACGCCAGAATCGAATCAGGGTAGAGGTGACCGTACAGTTTTGCACATAAGCCTGGTAGATCATATACCCAATGAAGGGTTGAGGAGGAGATGACCAGATCATACCGATCGGGCAGCGGAACTGTTTCAATGTCACCCGGCAGAAAGGTAAGCTTGTGCGCGTGAACTCCTATTCTTCTGCACACATGCTGTTCAAAGGATGCGACCAGATCACAGAGGGTAAAATGTTCTATTCCAGGAAAGCGGGACAGAGTTTTTTCTGTAAGCAGGCCCGTACAGCACCCTATTTCCAGGACATCCGCCGGCTTGAGATCAGGCACTGCTTTTTGCAGAAGGTTGAGCAGCAGTGTTGCTACCCGTGCCTGGACAACGGCCTGCTGCTCATAGGTGGCGGCGGCTTTCTCAAACCGGAGTTTTATGAGGTTCTTGTCCGGGATCATGGAAGAAATATGGGTTGCGTCATACATACTGTGTCTCGTAAAATATCTCGAAAGAAAGTCGGAGATACTGAGATATGGCTTCCGGGATCATCCGGCGCAGAGATAACCCGTTGTACACCTTCCTGAAGTCCTCAACGCAATCGACCATTTCCCACTCCGTATTGCCTTTCAAGGTGATTTTGTCCCGGCTGTTCTGAATGGCGCGGGGTCGTCAGACAATTTCGTATCGTGCAATGGCAGGAACTTCTGCATTGTTGCTCAGCTGATTGCGGATGTTAATCTGTGTCCGGTCCGTCCCTTTGTCGGCTCTGTTGATCTTTTTCCTGCGTGGCCAGCCGCTGCAGAAGCGGAGATTATAAAATCAACAAAGATCCGTCTATCTGAAACGGCCGAAGACCCTTTGTACAGCTCTCTTCTTTAAATTTCAACCTAATCAGACGTGATCACCGTGACCGTTCATGAAATGTATCTGCCAACCAAGGTAGAAGAAGATCTGAAACACGTTGTTACCCCAGATGGTTAGATGGATAATTCTGTGTCGGCCCATTTCTGGAGACCATTGCCAAGGAGGAGGATCTATACTCTTCAGAAGACAGGCGGCATGTCACAAGCCATCCGTTTTTTTGCTGTCAGGAAGACAGCAGGCTCACCAGCCGATCGAGATCATCACTCGAATAGTATTCGATTTCCAGACGCCCGCGTTTTCCCTGTTGAACGATTCTGACCTTCGTGTGCAGTTGATTGGACAACTGATTGATCAACGCAGTGCAGTAGGATTTTGGGAGTTCTTCTGCTGAAGAGCCCCTCGTTCTGTTTCCTGACGGTGCGCCGCTCTGTGGCTGCTGTGAGCAGATTCGTTCAGTGGCCCG
>JAAYDD010000372.1 GCA_012729435.1 Desulfobulbus sp. | reverse complement strand
CACAACCTGGGCAGCTGTCGTTGGGGCCTCAAGCTTGTCTTGCTTAATCCAAGGCAGTGAATATCCCTGACCGCAGGTGGTGGGAATCCGGAAAGGAACTGGCGATTTCCCCCATTGGATAACCCGGTAGCAAAAACCGCCTAAGAAGATCGCCATGGCCAGATAAGGGATTACAACACCGAACAGGTATTGCATACCCGGTATCTGCACCAACACCAGTGCAATCAATACCAGGGCAATTACTGCCGCTAAAGGGAAGGCGTACTTCATCGATCACTCCTTCACGTGCTTGTTAAATGTAACTTCTGCTAAAGTTACGATTAAAGTCGGACACCCGCTTCAATCACCCGACATGAAGCCGTCCGACATGTCCTTGCTCATTTCATGACAGCGTCTTACTGTCTTCCATATTCTGCCGCAGCATACCTGACGGGCACCCGGCATCTGTCAGCAGGGCTCTCCCGCTTTTTAACTCTTGAATCCGGTTACGATATAACTGTTCTCTGCATTCACTGTAGATATCGAAGGCAGTAAGAGCCATTCGATCTATCTCACAGTCCAGAGTGTCCAGCGAGAAGCAGGCGTCCCTGGTTTTCCTGTCACCGGAGAGCACCTGTCGGACTATCCATTTCAACTCTAAAAAGGGTGCCACTGCCTGGGCGGGAGTAAAATCCTGAACTGCCCGAATCCGGACAACCTGATCTACAGGTTTAACAAAGGCCTGGGGATCTGCCGATGTAAACAGAAGATCGAGCAGCGTGGTTAAACCGGCGGAAATGTTGCTGCCCACCGGATTCATAAACGGATCTTTAGCTGTTTTGAAAAAGCCAGGAGACAGGTAACTGTCGAGGGTTCGGTCAATCCAACACTTCAGAATTTCTTGTTTTTTGTTGGTTAACGCCTCCATCAGCTGCATCGCTTCAACCCGCCCTTAAGCTTATTATAACTCGGAAAAAATCAGCGCATTAATGGTACAGTTGATCTGAAGACTGTACCGTAAAATGAATGGCGATTCATACACCGAAATGCTCTAGCACGATTGCCGATTTGTTTCAAGATAAAAATCATGGTCCACTGCCGCTCGCCGGCAGCGACTCCCCGAGGATATGAACGGCCACCTGTATATAAGGGTCAGATTTCACCTGATCTTCTATTTTTTTTGCAGCATGCTGGCCGGTTTCATCTTCCGGATCCTCCTGCAAAAGCCCGACCGCCTTGGCCTCATCACGAGTGGCCTTGGCTACTTGCCGGTCCTTCCACATGCTCGCCGCAAAGACTCCTGTCAGTGTCTGCTGGGCACGAACCCGTGCCTTCGAAGTCTCCTCCTTGATCGTCTTGAATGCCGGACTCCTGTTCACCCACTGACTGCCCAATTGCCGGGACTGCTCCTTGCCGAGGCGATCCCCCTGCCAGCGAAAATAACGTACCCGGTCAACCTGATCCCATGGAAGAGAGTAGTCGAGATATTTCTCACCGGTTTCCAGATAGTCGAACAGCGACGGCAACACCAGATCCGGCTCAATTCCCTTATACTGGGTTGAGTGACCGTTAATTCGATAAAATTTTTGGATGGTTAATTTCAAAGCTCCGAGATCATCATACTTCTGGAGATGAAACAGCGGCAGGTTTTTATTAAGATCCATCATCGCCTGCACTGTGCCCTTGCCGTGCGTATGCTCGCCACCAATAATAAAAGCTCTGCCGTAATCCTGAAGAGCGCCGGCGAGAATCTCCGAAGCTGAAGCGCTGAACTGATTGACGAGAACAATGAGCGGCCCATCGTACAGCACAGCTGGATCTTCATCTTCCAGCACCCGGATAACTCCCTGCGCATCCTTGACCTGCACAACAGGACCACCAGGTAAAAACAACCCGGACACCTGAACCGCATCTGTCAGGGCACCACCGCCGTTGTTCCGTAAATCAAGAACAAGACCTTCTATCTTCTGTCTTTTCAGGGAAATCAGCTCAGCAGTGGTATCATCGCTCACATTCCGGCTTTCCTTGCCGTTGATCATCGCTGTAAAATCACGGTAAAAACTGGGGATCCGTAAGTAACCGACAGGTGTGTTTCCATGTCGAATCACTGTGGATTTAACATAGGTTTCTTCGATGCGCACCACATCACGGATAATTGATATGGTACGCCTCGTCCCGTCCGGTTTAAGTACGCTCAAACGGACCTCCGTACCTTTAGGACCGCGGATAAGGCTGACCGCCTCACGAATCCGCATCTCTGAGATGTCAATCAGTTCCCCGCGCTTTTCAGCCACCGCCAAAATCGTATCTTCCGCCTGCAGCTGGCCTTGTTTCTCTGCAGCACTGCCCGGAATGATCCGGGCAACCTTGATCAATCCTTCGTCTTCCCGGAGCAATGCTCCGATACCTTCTAAGGATCCGCTCATCTGAATATCAAAATCTTCTTTCAACGTGGGAGCCATATAGTCGGTATGCGGATCATACGCTCTGGCAACTGTGTCAAAATATCGGTCGTAATGATCCTGTCTGGACTGATGAGCCAGGCGGCTGAGTGAACGATGTGTCGATTCACGGACCTTGTTTACGGCCTCTTGGATCAGGGCAGGGTGGAGCTCAGGATCGATGTTCGTCAACAGATCCGGCTGCTGTTTACCTTTTGTCTCAAGAAGTTCAAAAAAAGACTCGAGCACCTGCATCTTCAGCATGAGGTGCCAACGATTCTCTAACTGCTTTATATTTTTAGCAAATTCGAGCTTTTTTGCATCCAGTTCAAGATACTCTTCCCGGTTAAAGTCAAACCCCTGATCCAAGAGAGGATCAATCATGCCCTCCACCTGCCGGATCCGATCGTTAAGCAGAGTCATGCCGGCGTCCGGCAGCACAATTCTGCCACTGCTGAGTTCATCATCAATGTAGCCGGCAAAGGCGTTCAGCTGCTGAACATCTGATTCAAGCAGAAATCGTTTTCGTGGATCAAGCTGACGCAGATAAAGGTCAAAGGCTCTCTGCGACAGATTGTTGTCCAAAGGCGCATGACTGAAGTGTTGAGCCGGCAACTGCTGACTGAGCATCAGAGCAATGAGCTGATTCCGGTCCGCATTAAAATCCTCGGAGGTCGGTTTCTTCGCCAGCCCCTCTGTTGTCAGAGCAAGCAGAACAACCAGAAAAAGGGTTGTTATCAGTTGAAATCGTCGGAAAGAAGCAGAAGGCGGTGATTGGGATGTCATGCGGGAGTTACCTGAAGACAGGGAAAATGCTCATAGGGGAAGTGTTCAATAAGGACTGACAACCTTATCCGCACTGATCATTGCATGCATAATCTCGTACATGTTTGATATCTGTCCCACCTTGATGGCAGATTTTAAATTGAAAAAATCCAGACAGGTGCCACAGACAAGGATCTCGACCCCCAGTCCTTGCAAATGGATGAGCGCATCCAGCGCCCCTGACGAGGCTGTTACCAACTTGACACCACTGTTATACAAAAGGATTTTCTTTGGCAACGGTTCAACTTCCTGGATAGTCTGTATGTAGGTCTGAAGCAGCGCCCAGCCCAACTCCTCACTTCCCCGTCCCATGGAATCCGAAGCTATCACATACACTACTTCGAAAGAATCCGGTATGGCGCATTGGTAATCACCGGCATCAAATTCAAGATCAACAGGCTCACCGGTCGCGGCAAGAACAATGGTATGCCTGCCGTCCGGATCATCGCCGGTCACCGTCGCATAACCGTGATTACGGGCAAAACGAAGGATATTTTCTTTTGATGCACTGTTGTCGACGATGACCTCGATGCTGTCAGCTCCCTGGGCAAGAGCGTCCTTAACGCGCAGGACCGGTTTCGGACAGGCAAGACCGGTACAATCAAGAGTAATCCTGGACATATATATCTCCGGTGCAGGTATTTGATCTGGTTGGGAAGGCAGACATCAGATGATAATCTCCTGGCCCTCACGGGCAAAGAAGACCTGCATTGGTGAAGTAAAAGCCGGATCACAGTGGATCAGCGCCATTGCATCAAGCTGATCATCGGTACGCGCCGGGTCATGATGGAAAAGTGCGAGCTGTTTCACACCCGCCCGTTTGGCGGCGGCAACGGCATCTTCCATCGGTGTGTGCCCCCAGCCGATCTTTCCCTGCTCGTACTCGGTCCTGGTATACTGCGCATCATGAACCAGCAGATCTGCACCCTGAAAAAAACGTTCCAGCACCTGATTCTGTTCTCTGGCGACCTCTTCCCCTTCATACGCCATCAACTCGTCATAGTCGGGGTGATCGGGATCAGTAATGAAAAGATTCCGATACGGTTCTGTATCATAAGCCGTGCAAAACACAGAGTCACGAAAACTGAAACGGTAACCGAGGGTTAGAATCGGGTGATTGATAATAGTTGTCGACAGGGTGATACCGTCACCTAAATCGATCAAAGGCTCCTCCTTCAATCGATGATATTCAATACTGCTGGCCAGCTCCCCCATATTGACAGGAAAATACCGGTACTTCATCTGCCCGCCCACCACAGCTTCCAGCGGATCATCTTCATAGGTCACCGGACCGTATACCTTGATCCGGGTACTGGGGATATACATCGGGATGAAAAAAGGAAATCCCATGATATGGTCCCAGTGGGTGTGCGAAAGATAAATCTCGGTATGAATCGGACCGTTCGGCAGATCATTGATCAGCATGGAGTCTGCAAGTTCCCGGATACCGGAACCCGCATCAATGATAATCTGACGATTGACCTCTGGAAACCGGAGTTCAATACAGGCTGTATTCCCCCCATATTTCATGGTCTTCGGACCGGGGCACGGAATCGAACCCCGTACTCCCCAAAACTTTACTTTGATCATGTACCTGTCCCTGTCACTGCAGCAGTTTGTTCATCAGACCTGCAGAAAAATCTCCGCCCTCTTAATTTCCGCATCCACCTCAGCCGACAAACGAACCATATCCGTCCACTGCAGACCGCACAGATCCAGAAGGTTCTCCAACTGATCGGCATCAGGATAGCGGTTCCCTGCAAACCCGATATCAAACAGGCAGACATAAAAATCGGCCAAGGCAACAGTCGCAACAAGCGAGCGGCACGCCGGATCGGCCTGCCCGGGGGTGTGATGGTGGCAAATGGCGGAGCTGATCACATTGTTAAGTTTCCATTTTGCAGCGATCATGGCTCCGATCTCTTCATGATTGATTTTGAGACACTGCTTTTCAACCACCATCAACGGCTGCTGTTCAGCTTCTGCCTGAGCGAGCACATCGGAATATTCGTCACCAAACGGAATCTTCCCTAGATCGTGCAATAACCCGGCGACAAAATACTCTTCACGCTCAGCCAACGGCAGGCTGCGTTCCGCAGCCAGCAGTTTTGCCATAACCCCCACGGCAATGGAATGTGCCCAGAACTTCTTGATAGGCAGGGCTTTGGATTTTTTCATCTGCCCGACCGTGCGGATAACCGCGGTGGAGAGCGCTAAATTTTTGACAGTGTTCAACCCGAGCATGATGATGGCCCGCGTCAGCGACGTGACCTTGTTCATCAGAGAATAGTAGGCCGAGTTGATCAGCTTAAGCACCTGTCCGGTCAACACCGGATCAAGTGAAATAACCTTGTTGAGGTCATTGGGCGAGGTGTCTGTGCGGCTGCATATTTCGAGCACTTTACTGACTGTTGTTGATAAGCTTGGCATCTTGTCAACAACCAGGCGAAGGCTTTCCAGTTCTGTCGGATGTTGGTTCATGAAAACGCCACAATCTAAAGTACAGGTGCGGTATTGACAGCTGAATTATCAATGTATCATAAATGATGGTCAGGGCGAGGTCAAGCGAACCATGTGGCTTCAGACGAGCTCTAACATCCGTGTTCTTTAAGAAAACGGAGGACAAACTCTTCCATGATCTCGAGTTGCGTCTGGCCGGTTTCATTGATGCGCATCCAGACACACCGCTGAAAAGCCCGATACAGATCCGGTGACACCTGCAAACGCAACTCGACGAGCTGAGATGAAGAATCAGTTGTTTCCGAGGCTTGCATGATACGCTACCACATCCTGATAGCGGAGACCGGTGCCCCCGAAGATGTCAAGAGCAGAGCCCACGGTAAAATCGATATTACCCCGACCGCTCAGACGGATCTGCTCTAAATCCGCAAGAGAAGCCGCTCCTCCGGCGTAGGTTGTCGGGATAGGGATCGACTCTGCCAGCAATTCAAGGAGCCGGGTGTCGATCCCCATACATTTCCCCTCAACATCAACGGCATGGATCAGGAACTCGTCGCAGAATTCGGCCAGTCGGTCCAATACTTCAGAACTGATCCGCAACTGTGTAAACTGCTGCCAACGATCGGTCACCACGTAGTAACCGTCGTGCCGCCATCGGCAGCTGAGATCCAGGACAAGCCGCTTTCTGCCGACCAGACGAGTCAGATGATTAAGACGTTCCCCGTTCAACCGGCCATCGTGAAAAACATAAGAAGTGACAATAAGGTGAGACGCGCCCTGCTCCAGCCAATACACGGCATTATCCGCGGTAATACCGCCCCCCACCTGCAGGCCTCCGGGCCAGGATGCGAGAGCGTCGCGCGCGGCATCTTCATTCCCGCCTCCGAGCATGATAACATGGCCACCGTAAAGATTGTCACGCCGGTACAGTGCAGCATAATGAGAGGGCGCAAGATCTGAAGAAAAGTTGGTGGACAGTGTGGCAGCATTGTCGGAGAGAGACGAACCGACTATTTGCTTGACCTTTCCGTCATGGAGATCGATGCAAGGGCGAAAGCGCATGGCTGGAAAACCGCTCTGTCAGGCCTCCGGAAAACGCAACCTAAATCTCCTTGACCATCATTGTGGTCGGATCAAGGCGCAACCCCTTTCCGTCTGTCACCTGTTCACCGTAATTACGGATGATGTCGAGTTGAATGGTGGCATCGCGCTCCGGCTTGAGCAAAATGATCATATCAAAAAGATCATCAAGTTCGTGACAGGGGGCAGGCACTCCGGCAGGCGACACTCTGGGATCACTGCGGTGGCAGACAGCAGAGAACCAGGCCTGCGTGCCCATGTTGTCCATGAGAACCCTGAAATCCTCCAATGTTTCCCGATCAGTTTTTTCAAAATCAAATCCGTCGATTATGATACAGTTCGGCCGAAAAATATCCTGGAGAATGAGATCATTTAAGCGCTCCTCCAATCGGGGACGAGTAAAGGCTGCGGCTTTAAAGGTCATAATCATCCGATGACGCGCTACGGTATCGATGAGTTCATGGGGCTGAGTTACACTGTGCTCCTGCAGTATGGACTGAAGAATATCATCATACCACTTTTTGGTCTTCTCAATACTTTCGCCGATACTGACATGAATGACACGCTTGCCTCTTAAGATGGCATCAAGGGCGATCTGGACCAGCAGGGCGGTTTTTCCCAAACCTGCTCTGGCCATGACAAGCCCCATTTGATTGCTCTCTCTGCCGACATTAAGGATTCGCAGTGGATTCTGCTGCGCCAGCGGTTCATATCCCATAATTACACCTCATTTAATTCGACTCGTTTAACTCTTCTTCCACAGTACCGGTGGTCGGACAGATCAGGCTTCCTTTTTCTGAGCATTGTACGATTTGATCAGCTCTTCAGCCACATTTTTAGGCACCTGTTTATATGTTGAGAACTCCATGGTAAACTCCGCCTTACCCTGAGTTAATGAACGAAGGGTGGTGGAGTAGCCAAACATCTCAGCCAAAGGCATCTCGGCTTCAACTACGGTATAGTTTCCCTCCTCAAAGGTACCGATGATCATTCCGCGGCGCTGATTCAGACTGCCCATAACCGCACCCTGAAACTCGGACGGTCCCTCCACCGCCACTTTCATGATCGGCTCCATGATCACCGGACCTGCCTTGGCATAGCCGAGCTTAAATCCGCCGATGGAAGCCTGCTGAAAGGCAATATCCGACGAGTCAACGGCGTGGTAGGAGCCGTCGTTAATGGTCACTCGAATACCTGTTATCGGAGCACCGATCAACGTGCCCTTTTCCAATGACTTTTGAAACCCCTTGTCACAGGAAGGTATATACTCGCGAGGGATAACACCACCGACAATCTGATCGACAAATTCGTACTCACCCTCTTCGAGCGGCTCGACAAACCCGGCCACTCTACCGTACTGTCCGGCCCCGCCTGTCTGTTTCTTGTGAGTATAGTCGAATTCAGCCCGATGAGTGATGGTCTCGCGATAGGCAACCTGCGGGGCACCAACCTCCACTTCGGCCTTGTACTCCCGTTTCATCCGTTCGATATAAATTTCGAGATGGAGTTCCCCCATACCGGAAACAATCGTCTCGTTCGTCTCGTGATCAACATAGGTCTTACAGGTAGGATCTTCCTTGGTAAAACGGTTAAGCGCCTTG
>JAAYDD010000371.1 GCA_012729435.1 Desulfobulbus sp. | reverse complement strand
TGATAGCCATACCCGTACCTGTAAGTCAGAAGAACAAAGAGTTTTACTGATGGACGTGATCAAACTGTTTCGCCCGAAGTTGAAAATAACCGTTGCGAAAAGCGATATATGGATCAAAACTCAGGGATTTGATATCCGCATATTCGCCTAAATGAAGTGAAGTATAGTTCACAGTACGGGTACCGTATGCAGTCGACGTGGTCAAGAGATCGTCATTCCAGGGGGAATACGCAGTCATTGCAAATCCGTCACCAATGGTTCCTGTCAGATCCCGGAGAGTCGTCGGGCCGAACAGCGGGATAACCAGATACAATCCGTCCCCAACTCCCCAAACCGAAAATGTTTCACTCAATGAGGCGTACACCGGCGGTATTTTAAATTCATGGGCAGCCGGATCTGCCAGACCAAAGACTCCAGATATACTGTTGATGACAAATCTTCCCAATGTCCTGCCGGCATCCTGAACTCTCCCCTGTAACAGACAGTTGACAGCCCGGACAGGCTCACCCAGATTATAGAAGAAATGACTGATACACCTGCGAATATCTGACGGCAGCACTTTACTGTATCCGGTGGAAACCGGCTCCAGAACCCATACATACATCTTGTCGTTGATATCAAAAAGTACCCTGTTAACCGGCTCAAGAGGATCGTTTACCGGTGGCGGATCATATATATCGTCGTCAAGAAAATCCACTCCCTGTGCCCGGGAAACTCCAAAACAAAAGGTAAGGAAAAGAACAAAAAGGGACTGCAGGACGATCTGGTTACTATTTCTCAGCATCATAAGGTATCGGTGACTATTTATCGACCTGGCCAAAGGCGAACTTAGAGATTAACGATTCGAGATCGAGAGCAGACTCTGTGTCGACAATCGTCTCTTCAGGCTTGTACAGTTCTGCATCACCTCCGAGGGTAATCTGAATTATTTTGTCACCTATAATACCCTGCGATTTCACTGAAGCGATGGAGTCAACAGGCACAGTCACACTCCGGTCAAGCTGCATGCCGACCACTGCGAGGCTGTCTTCATTCAACTTCAGATACCTCACCTTTCCGATCGTCACTCCAGCTATCTGAACGTCGGCTCCGACTTTCACACCGGAGATATTATTAAATTCAGCGTTAAGAATATAACTTTTCGACTCTGTTAACCACGGCACTTCACCAAGCTGTAATGCCAGCCATCCTAAAGCCAAAAAGCCGATGACTAAAAAACTGCCCACCAATATTTCAATACGGGTGCTCCCCATGGTCTTCTCTCCTTGAACTAGCAGCTTACTGGCCCATTACCATTCGAGCAAACTCGCGAATTTCCGGCTTGGTTGAACGGGAAATCTGCGTCGCATCTGTAAACACATCCAACTCACCTTTATTTATCAGAATAATTTGATCTGCAAGGGTAAAAATCTGCGGGATATCGTGACTGACGATGACCGCAGTGTACCCCAGGTGTTGCTGTGTTGTCGTAAACAGTTCATAGATCTCTTTTGTCATCACAGGATCAAGTCCTGTTGTCGGCTCATCAAAAAGCACAATCTTGGGATCAAGTTGTAAAGCCCGTGCCAAACCGACGCGTTTTTTCATTCCTCCGCTTAGCTGCGCCGGATACTTCTCTTCATGTCCGGCCAGGCCCAATTGTTTAAGGGTAGCCACCACCTTGGTGGAGATTTCATCATCTGACAGCTTTGTCCGCTCACGCAAGGGAAGAGCAATATTCTCAAAGACAGTCAATGAATCAAACAGTGCTCCGCCCTGAAACAGTACCCCGAAGAGCATACGCACCTCTTGGAGTGCCTTATATCCCATGGCCGCCACATCTCTGTTACCCACCAACACCTGGCCGGAATCAGGGCGCAACAGACCTAAGATCAACTTCAGGATAACACTCTTACCCTGGCCGCTTCCCCCTGCAATCACGGTGGTTTTTCCTTTGGGCACCGAAAAGTTGACATGATCCAACACACGATGCCGTTTATTTCGCGTGCCAAAAGATTTACAAACATCAACAAACCGAATAGCCGATTCATGATGCTCTGCGATATCTGTGTTCACAATAAAATTGCTGTCAAAAGATAATCAAAAATGAGCACAGCTATAGAAGACAGGACAACAGCTTGGGTGGTAACCTTGCTCACACTTTCTGCACCGAAACCGGCACCACGAATCTTCTGCACAAAATAACCTCGACCGGTACAAATCCAGACCACAAGCAGACCAAACACAAAAGATTTTATAACCCCCAGCCGTATGTCGTGATTGGTCACACTCTGCTCCATTCCGGAGAAAAACGAGCCGCTGTTAACACCCATTAACTTGACTCCGGCCAGATATCCCCCCAGTATTCCAACCACATCAAACAGAGCGGTCAAAAGAGGCACTGAAATAAGAGCGGCCAGAAATTTAGGGGAAATCAGGTATCGGAATGGATCGATAGCCATACATTCCAGTGCATCGATTTGCTCGGAAATACGCATTATGCCTATTTCGGCACACATGGCAGAACCGGCCCTACCTGCAACCATCAGTGCTGTCAACACAGGACCAAGTTCCATGATGAGAGTGAGAGAAACGGCTGATCCGAGCATACCTTCAGCTCCAAATTTATGAAGCGAATAGTACCCCTGCAGCCCTAACACCATCCCGGAAGAGAGAGCGGTAAAAAAGATAACGGTGACAGATCCGGCACCAATGAAGCCTAGCTGCTTCATCAGCTCTCTGAAGCGAAACGGTTGCTTTAACAGGCCGATCAGAGCAAAGAGCAGAAAAATACCCATCCGCCCCAGATCGGTCAACACGTATAACACCCGATCGCCAAGGGCTCCTAAACAACGGAATACGGCCGGCTGCTGCTGCGTTCGGTTGATTTCCAATCAACAAATCTCCCTGATATTTGCTCTGACCTGACGATACCTAGCAGCAGTATCATACTTCAGAGCAAAGGCAAAAAACTTCTGCATCTTCATGCAGGTTAACGGGCTGGGGTGGACTTCGAGGCAAAACCCTCAAGAAAGTGTTCTGCTACGCCGATGGGATCATCTGATGAATACAGGACCATTGTTTGCAAAAACATGAAGCTGTCATCTTCCATGTGTGTAAAGTGAACACCTACTCCACCGGCATCATTTCGACATACTTTTGCAAGGATTGTGAGTATCAAACTGGATTTTCGGCCGGTTTCATACAGTTCCAAGCGCAGATCCTCACCGACTGGAAGATCGGAGGCGCCTTCTACATACATCCCGCCCAGACTCAGGTTCCGTGTCTTGAACCGGCCATGCAACTGATCTCTCAGGTAAACTTTTACACTGCGCGTAAAAATAACTCTGGGGTGTCTACGCTTTTCCGGGGAAAAGGCCAGGGCGCCTATGGTCGTCATTTCGATGCTCGAATAAGAACTCATCAATTAAATAATGTACAGTATCGCATTCCAATGAGATTATCGCAAGCAGTAATTCTTCTTTAGTATTTCAGATTATACAGAATATCCGATGAACCTGTCATAAAAAAAGCCGGGGTGACACACACCCCGGCCGGCTGCCGATAAACAGATCCGGAAGACTGACACACTAAATATCAGCCGGATCAGAAACTGTCAGTACACACCTAAAAGGTTAAGAGCCAACAGAATCAAACCGACACAGGCAATTCGCTTGACCACGAGCGGACTGACCCGTTTGGCTATCTGCGGAGCTAAATACCCGCCCAGAATTGCTGCCGGAAACATGGCCAAGAAAAAGTACAGGTCAAAGTTGCCAAACTGGTAATGGCGCATGGTACTGATTGAAGTGTTGAAAAAGATGGCCAGCAATGAGCTGCCGACAACCAGGTACATGGGCAGACGCAAGGCTACAGTCATCAATGGCACCATGAAAGGACCACCGCCAAAACCGAACATAGAGGACATGATGGCAATCAGAAAACCGCCGATACAGCCAACCACCATGTTTACCTTAAATTCTTGCCCCCAAAATTCTATTTTCATACTCATTTCCTCCTTGAGTGGATTCTTTACTTTTTACCCTGGGCTGCTTCTTCAGCACGTTTCTTAAACTCTTTAAGAATGGCCTGTTCCTTCTTATTTTTTGCCAGGTAACCGGGTGTGGTCTGCCAGAGCATCAATGCAGCAAGAACAATCAAGATCCATCCGAATGCAAACTTGAACTGATCCAGAGTGATCATCTCCGTTAACTTCGGACCGATAAATCCACCGAGGAGCATGGCCGCACCGATGCCGCAACCCAGCTTCCAGTTAATGAACTTGATCTTGGAGTAGTTGAAAATACCGCTGGCCTGGGAGAAAAGAACTGTAGGTGTGACTGTACCGGCAACAATAGTATGCGGTAAAGCCGGGAAGAGTGTCAGCAGGAGAGGGTTCATGATAAAACCTCCACCGGCACCCATAAGAACACCGAAGATGGCTACAGCCAGCGTCAGGAAAAACGGATAAAAAATATTAAGGTTGGTTCCGGCGTTAGCCAAGTATACGTTAGGAAATTCGATTTTGTTCTCAAAAGTGGCTGCTTCACTCTTGGCGTTCCCGTCCACCACTGCAACAATTTTGTAGTGTCCTGGCGCAAGGCCTTCGCGGACATTGACATCGGCTGTATAAGAGCCGTCCGGTTTAACATCGATTGCAGCGGCAAACACGTTGTTAATCTTTCGGAAACGCGCTTTGACCAACTGCATGGACCGTTTGCGATTTTCTTTGGCATCCAGCGTAGGGAGCAGATCACCGCGACTGCCGATGATGCTTGCCATCAGCGTTGACTGATAACTGTCGATTTTAGCCTTTGCAGGAACAGAATATGCCGCTTCAGCACCGAGGTTTTTAAGCAGTTCTGAATAGCTCCACTTATTCTTTTTCTTGGCTTCTTCATCAATCTTAGCCTGCAGATCCTTTGGTACAAAAATTTTGTAATACGCAGGCATCTCGCTCGTTATATAGAATTTATAGGGACGCACTCCGGTCTCTTTATCGGGATCTGCATCAAAACGACTGGCGCGTACCGTGTGGTCAGCTGCATAGACCTCCAAGTAGACCGGCTTGCCGGCGGGTACCTGACCGCTGACTTTAATGGTTCCGCCATTGTTCAGTTGTGTTTTATCAATGGTTATGGTCGGTGCAACCACTGCCGCCGGTTGTCCGGATACCTGGGGGGTATCTTCGACAGCACAGGCGACGTTAACACCGGCAAACATCACCACCGCCGCAACAAGCCATGGCACTATTCCTGTTTTTTTCTTCATACTCGCGTCTCCTTTGAGTCTTTTTGCTGAGGTCAGTTTGTAACCGCCACGACAGACGGTAAATACAATCTCATATCATTCGAATCACCGATCTGAAAAGAAGATTCATGATCCGCATTCATCCATTGAGTCAAACAAGTCCGTTTTTTCCGTGATTCCTTCCTACCCCCTTACGCCCGATTTCAGCGTCTTCTGATTTTTGTTAGAATGACAGTATTTTACGTTCACCGACATACTTCTGATCGGTAAAACCGGTCATCGATACCATCTTGCCGGTTAACTCCCCTATCTGCTTTAGATTACGGATGATAACCCCCAACTCCTCACGCTCCTCTGGCAGCCGGAGTTCTTCTACCAGGAGCTCCGCAGTACCCAGGGCAGCAAACAGGGGGCTGTTGACCTCGTGGGCCACTGTTCCTGCCAGAGACAAGATGGCCTGCAACTTACCACTTTGCAGTCGCTCTTCTGCCAACAGGTGTTCACTGGTAACATCTCGTACAATCTCAATGACATATGAGAGATCACCTTCATCATAAATGGGAAAAGCAGTCCATTCCAGCCAACGTTGCGACTCATCTTTGCCCAATGTCTGCAGACACGGGTTCATCTCTCTTCCCTGAAGCACCTGCTCAACCGGACTGTCTTCCGGAGCAATGCTGTCCAGCTCGGTGTAGGGCCTGCCGAGAACCTCCTTTTCCTCCTTACCGATCGCTTCAAGATATACCCGATTGGCAAGCACTACACGGCGGTTTGGATCAATGACCAGCAGCTGATGCTGCAGGCTGTCGATGATGCTTGCAAGGAACGCTTCATGTCCCTGCACCTGTCTCATCAACCGGGTAATTTTTTGATAGCTCCGCGCCTTACGTATGGCAGCGCCACCGACTTCCGCCAGAGTAACGGCAAACCTGATTGCTGAATCAGTAAAGATGCGCGGCCTGTCACTGAGAATACGCAGTGCACCGATAACCTCGTCGTTGACTTTCACCGGCACTGCGAGCAGTGAACAGATGCCCTCCGTGGTCATCTGCTCATGATATTCAATACGGGGATCACGTCTGACATCATAAATTGCAACGGGCTCTCCATTGAGCACCACCTGTATATTCCGTTCGTGACTGACTTCGCCCCGGTGCAAATAAGAAGCTGACACTCCGTACGATGCAGCCAGTTCGAGAAGACCGGATTCGGAATTAATCAGGCGCAGAGTACATCCCTTGGCCCCCAGACTGACAGCAGCACGTTCCACGACAACGTTAAAAATATGATCAATATCGAGCGTGGAGTTTACCAGGGTCGAAATCTCATAGATACCATTTAAAAAGACCAGCCGGTCTTCCATCTCCTTGAACATGCGGCCATGGGAGATAGCAACACCGATCTGTTCGGACAGACCAACAACCAGCCCGATCTCGGCATCAGTGAACTGACGGGTTTTGCGCGTGAGCAGCCGCATGATACCAATAAGCTCCTCCTTGTACAGAATAGGTACAGTGAGGATACTCTTGATACCTTCCTGGGCCGCAGCCTGACGGAACTGCGGACATGATTCCTCTGCTGCGTTCGCACTGTACACGGGAGTTCCGGAACGGACCTGTGTTAAGGTATCTTCAGTATCAATGACTTCACGAGAAAGATAATTCAGTGATACCCCGTGAGCGGCACCAAGAACAAACGAGCGGGTGGAATGATCAAGCAATCTGATGGTACAGGCGTCAACAGTGAGTAACTCTGTGAGGCTCCGCACTATTGTCTCCATCACCTCCTGATGATCAAGAGACATGGAGACAAGGCGGCTGACCTTTTGATAGACTCCCAGAAACCGGCGGTCCCGGTCAAGATCGGAGTCTGCAGATGATTCCCGCGACATGACAGGCTGTGTTGACAGTTCGGTGGTCACTCTCACTCCAACCCCTGATCAAGCCTGGCTGCCAGTACCTTCTCTACTTTTTCTTCCAGTTCGGTCCGGTCGATTGGTTTTACGCAGTATTCATCAGCCCCCAAACTGATGGCTTCCCGTGCTGTTTCCACTGTCGGGTAACCGGTAAGCATAATGGCACCGATATCAGGCTTCGTCTCTTTCATGATAGCCAGCACTTCGATACCGCTCATCTTTTTAAGCTTTATATCCAGAATGACCAGGTCAACGGGCGACTGCCGTACAAAGGCGATCGCCTCATCCTCATCGGTAAAAGTATGGACGACGTGTCCTTTTTTTCGCAGAATTTTACCTATCAGCACAGTTGCATCAAGGACATCGTCTAACGTGAGTATTTCAGCCATTTTTACGCCACTCTTAAAATTCCAGACTAATTATTCTTTGGATCTCTGAACACGTATCTCTGTATATCAGGCGAATATCGCATTGCATTTCATGCTCGTCTGGCCAGCCAATGCATGATCAATGCCAGAAACCCACCACTGTCATAATCAGATAGTTTTATATATATCACCAAGTTACGACACACTTCAGTTCATCCTGGACATATTTGCTGCAGCAGAAATGTTGCAGTGCAACAAATAAAATGCAGACATGAAAAGGTGAATGAGGAAATTAAACAGAAATTTCTGTAAAGAAGCTGTTTAGCGTTCTTCAACCAACGCCGTGAAAAGTCCCTGTTCAATACGCGGTTGAATGCTTCCGAGCAGCTCAGGACTCTCCAGGTAGGGACAGGGTTTATCATAGGGAAATTCACGACACTGCCGGGGGCGTGCCTCATGAATTGTACAACGTTTACTCAGCCGGTCATTGGCGAGAAGAGGGCACGATCCGTCTTTCCTGGTTTTAAAGGTGTTTTTGTTCTCAAGATAACGTGCTCGCACCTCACCATCACTGATATTGAAGTGGCGGGCAATCCGGTTGATGTCTGTCGCATCAAGATAAAGAGTCGCGCCGGGTAACCGATAACAGCAGTACCCGGGGCAAAAATTACAAAACGATTTACTGCGAGCCAGTATGTACTCACCCTTCTGATCGGACATCAGCGAAAACTCCCTGATTCAATCCTGTACCGCCGCAAAAGCCGCTGCAAGGCCTGACGTTCCATCCCGCACTGCCGGGCTGCTGCCGTAACATTTCCCCCTGTTGCCTTTAGTGCTGCGGTTAAATACGTGTCATTGAACCGGCGCAACACCTGATCCTTAGCATCCTGATACGACAAATGAGTAACAGAAACCTGATCAATTGTATCCTGCAGTGTTAACCGGGGTGTCATCTTCTCCTCAGAGCCGTTATTCCAGAGATCATCCGGTGTAATTGTCGACTGTTCACTGAGCAAAACACATCTGTTGATAACATTCTGCAGCTCCCGGATGTTCCCCTGCCACTGATGCTGTATCAGAGCCTGCAGCGCATCGGTTGTAAATTCCATGGATGGACGGCCATGTTCAAGGCAGTATCGCTCGAGAAAATGCTGAGCAAGCAATGGAATGTCAGTCGCCATGGATGCCAGATTAGGCATGGTTATGGTCATGACATTTAAACGGTAAAAGAGGTCCTCGCGAAACTCTCCACGTTGAATCT
Organism: Desulfobulbus sp.; assembly: GCA_012729435.1. Taxonomy (GTDB): domain Bacteria; phylum Desulfobacterota; class Desulfobulbia; order Desulfobulbales; family Desulfobulbaceae; genus Desulfobulbus. The sequence goes on along the minus strand of JAAYDD010000371.1, from coordinate 1,364 downwards.
TTGCTTCAAGGTCTTGATTTGTTGATGCAATGACACGGACATCGACTTTGAAAGTACGATTCTGTCCCAGCGGCTGCACCTCTTTCTCCTGAAGGACCCGAAGCAACTTGGTCTGTACACTCACCGGAATATCGGCAATTTCATCCAGAAAGATCGACGAACCGTCGGCTGCTACAAAAAGCCCGGTTTTATCACGATCCGCTCCGGTAAACGCACCCTTCCGATAGCCAAACAGCTCGCTTTCTAAAATATGTTCAGGCAGTGCCGGGCAGTTGACGGTGATCATGGGTCGCTGTGCCCTGGGAGACAGATTATGCAGCGCCCTTGCCGCAAGCTCTTTGCCGGTACCGGATTCCCCACGTATCAGCACCGTCACCGTACTGGGCGCAACCCGTCGAATCAATGCAATGGTTTCGACAAGTTTCCGGGACCGGCCGACAAAACCGAGTCTGTGGTCATGCCCTGAAAGTTGATGCTGCAGTAGAATATTCTCCCGGAGTAAACGTGTGCGTTCAACAGCCCGACTGATAATCTGCAAAATACGTTCGTTGTCAAAAGGTTTTTCAACAAAATCATAGGCACCGTCTTTCAATGCCCTTACCGCCATTTCAATGGTACCGTGCCCGGTCATTAAAATGATCGTCATGGTTGGATCTGAAGCGCATAAACGCTGAAGCAATGTCAAACCATCCATGCCCGGCATTTTGATGTCTGTCAAAACGACATCCGGAGATTCGGCCTGAACTTTTGTTAACGCCTCCTCACCGGATACGGCGCTCATAACGGTGTACCCGCTTTTCTTTGTCAGCATTTTACTGAGAAAAACGAGCATATCCTGCTCATCGTCGACAACGAGAATTTTCGGACAGACAACCGTACTCATTGCATTTTATCTGCTGTTCTTTCCGGTCATTGCCTGAAAGTAAAGCTGCACAAACTTGCCTGAAATAGTATCAGCTGAACTAAACCGCAGGTCTGCTGCCGACATCCTGCTTCCGGTAAGCGTCTGAAAGGCCTGCGCTGAAAGTTCAGCAACCTGTGCTTCGGTCTCTTGCATTCTGTTCCACTGGCCTTCCTGAGAACAGATACACCGTCTTGGCCGTTCCATAAAAATCAGACACCGGCCATCCTCCAGCAGAGGACAGGTCAGATTTTCCTCCGGGAAATGCACCGCCAGCGTCTCTGTAGACAACCCGGGCGTCTGTCGATGCAGTTCCTTCATGTGTTGTGCGAGGGCAAGAGCCCGGTCGATCACCTTCTGTCGCTCAGTATGGGGGAGAGTTCTGTTGACCGCCTCGCTCAGATACATACTTTCGATCAGATGAAGTTCAAAAGGGCTCCGGCAACAGGGATGATCATTCTGC
>JAAYDD010000370.1 GCA_012729435.1 Desulfobulbus sp. | reverse complement strand
TGGTTGTCTTTCAGCTGACATTATACCTTTTTGATCTGTATGATTTCAGGAAACCAGGGCCAACAAGCGAAACGTTTATGCGCATGATGCAGGCTTTTGGAGTCGGATGTATAATTCTAGCTCTTCTTTACTTTGTATTTCCTTTCTTCATTATCTCAACATCTACATTTTTCGGCTGCTACATCCTTATATGCCTCACCCTTCTCTTATGGAGATCACTCTATTATTTTATTCTCCAAAAACGCCTGTTGTCACAGCACATCATCATTATCGGAACCGGAGAAATGGCTGCCAAAATTGTCTCCGAAATTCTTGAAAATAAAGAGTGCAGTTTTACCATAGCAGCAATTGCCGGTACGCCACCCCCTGCATTTGATCACAAAGATATTCCTGTCTTTCAGCAGTTCAGTGATCTTAACAACAATCCGGCTTATTCAAATATCGATCATATTGTTGTAGCTCTTGATGATCGACGGGGAGTTATGCCGACCAGCGATCTTCTTGACAAAAAATTACAGGGAAAAATCATTGAAGACGGAATAACCTTCTATGAGAATATCACGGGTAAAATCCTCATAGCAAAAGTAAACCCCGCATGGCTCATCTTTTCCGATGGTTTTGATTACGGCCGCTTAGCATATCTGTTCAAACGTCTTGCAGATCTCTTTCTTGCATCAATGGGGCTTGTACTTAGTGCACCGATATCCATAGTGACAGCCTTTCTGATCAAAATCGAATCTCCCGGTCCTGTTCTCTACAAGCAGGAACGGGTTGGCGAACGCGGAAAAACATTCAACATCTTTAAATTCCGATCAATGCGCCAGGATGCTGAAAAAGATGGTGCTGTTTGGGCTGCAACAAACGACAGCCGTGTCACTCGAGTCGGACGCTTTATTCGAAAAGTTCGCATTGATGAAATTCCACAAATGTGGAATGTTGTTCTCGGTCAAATGAGCTTTGTCGGTCCCCGGCCTGAACGACCCATCTTTGTCAATCAATTAGTTCAAAAACTGCCATATTACTCATTGCGCCACACCACCAAACCAGGCATCACCGGCTGGGCACAGGTCTGTTATCCCTATGGCGCATCTGAAGAAGATGCTCTGCGAAAATTAGAATACGACCTGTATTACATCAAACATCAGTCTTTTTTTATTGACATTCTGATTGTCTTCCGCACCGTTAAAACGGTTCTCTTTCAAAAAGGCGCTCGATGATACCTCCTCTGTCATGACTTCTTCTACTTCTTCCCCTGGCACCGATCGAAACAGTCTGCTCGCAGACTTCTCCATCCGTCTGTACACTGCGCTCAGGACAATGCGACTCTACCCGAGTACCAATCCGCAGGTCCAGCGAAGTAATGATTTTTTCTTTAAGGCATTCCGAACACTTCTCGATCAGGCGAAAGAGAAGTCAGTCACAATTGCCTGTTCAGACGGGAGGCTGCTTATCTGTGGTGAGCATCTCTCTGAAAAAGACCAGGCACGCCCCCAGATCCAGGGGTTGATCACCCTTTTTAACCGGTTGCAAATCCATTCACTCACCTTCCACGAACCTTTCACCTCCAAGGAATGCAACTCGTTCATTGAGCTTCTTTCTTCATTCTTAGCGGAAAAAGAGGAAAGTCGATCAATTGCATCTTTATTGGCTGAAGCGGACATTGCCACAGTTACGGTTGACACCATGAAGTATGTTGTCCTCCGGGAAGGAGAGCAGGTTGTCAACGAAGAGATGATCGGATCCGGACTGGATATCAGTGATGAAGAGCTGACCAATTTTATACTCGAACATGGCAGTCAGCAGATGGCCCTTGGTGTTCCGTCAGCATTAATAGATCAACTCATCAACCAACTGCCGAACACTGGCGAAGAGACGGGCGAGCAGTCCGCAGACATCAACAAAACAGTCATTGATCTCTTGCAGCAACTGGGTCAAAAAACTGGTGATGCCGCACACGAACAAACAATAGCCAATGTGGCAAACCATCTGACAAGCCTTGATCCTTTGATACTTGCGCAGCTTGTTTCTCATCTGCCGGTCACACCGGATACCAACAGTGTCTTAAGCACGGTTATAAAACAGATTCCACCGGAGCATCTCTATTCTTTAATTTCAAATCTCACCCTTCAACACATTGCGTCACCTCAGGGAGATATACAGCAGCACCCGGAAACCGCACACAATGCTCTTTCCTGGCTTGCTCAGCTGAAACAGACAGACACACCCGGCATTGACAAGACCATTGCCCAGAACGTCGATGCCCGGCAGCTGCTTCTCAACCCGGACACCCCCATCAGCCAGCTGCCCGAACACCTCCTCCAGCGGCTCAGACAACCGGAATGGTCGGCTCCGGTCATTACGGCTGCCGCCAGACAGGTGGCTGATCCA
>JAAYDD010000369.1 GCA_012729435.1 Desulfobulbus sp. | reverse complement strand
CGACAAGACCGTGTGTTGGTGGTAGACCTGATACTCAGAGTTTCACTCTTTCTCTTAACCCTGTCATTTCATCAATGACAGGGTTTTTTTTTATGAAACAGCTCATTGCTTCCTGCGTAGACCTTCAATCACCTGATCATGAAAAAAAGGACGGTAATTACGTATTTTAACGTTTTCACGTGATGGATGTACCCGATTCGTCAACAAAATAATGATCATCTCTTGCTCCGGATCTATCCAGAAAGAAGTACCTGTAAATCCCAAATGCCCGACACTGTTCGGCGATAAATATCGACCGCTGCTCGATTGGCCGGGTGTCGGAGTGTCAAATCCAAGCCGCCAACTGCTTCTGTTATCGCTCCACTCTAAAGCATACCGAAGTAAAGCTTTAGAAAAAGCCGGGTGAACTGTACGCGCCTGCCAGCAATCCAGCAGCAGTTCACACAACCTCCCCACTGCCCAGATATTGCCGAAAAGCCCGGCATGTCCGCAAACGCCCCCCATAAGCCAGCAGTGTTCGTCATGCACTTCGCCATCCATGATCATATGGCGCCACATGCAGAGTTCGGTTGCAGCGGTTTGAATCTTCGCATCACTCTTCCCCCCCTGTGCTGGTGAAAAGATAATAGAGTTTTCCAGATGAAGTGGTTCAAGCACAGTCGTCCTGTAAAACTGATCCAAGGTCAAATCCGTTATCTTTTCTATAACCTGGCCAAGCAGAATAAAACCAAGATCACTGTAAAGACACCGGCTGTCGGGTTCATAGAGCAGAGGTTCCTTTAAAATTAACTTTTGGAGAGTAATTTTATTTTCAGAAGAACTTTGAGGAATAAACTGTGAAAAATACGGCTGATATGCCGGCAGGCCGGAACTGTGATGCAAGATGCGGCGACAGGTGACCGCCTTCTTCTCAGAGGGTAAATCAGTTTGCAAATGAAGAAGGCATGACTCATCCCAGGATAAAAGTTTCTGTTGCAGTAATGCCAGGGTGCATAAGGTGGTACACAACGGTTTGGTGAGAGAAGCCAGATCAAAGTAGGTGCTGGTATTCACCGAAACCGCACTTCCATCTGTCCGGGTCATACCGCCACTGTATACAGCGCGACGGTACTCATTTCCTTTGTAAACGCTGACCAAGGCTGAAACAGCGGAAAAAACACCCCGCCGCAGACCTTCCTCACATATATCGGCAATCAATCTATTTATTTGATTCTCCATTATTTTATCCTGTGCAACATGAACTATTTATTTGATATTTGAGTGTTTATCGAGTATTATACAGCGTTCAACGTGTGGATAGTTTGTTATCAATATGTGCACAGAAATTATAGAGAAGGAAAATAAAAATCCTCCACAGACTTCCACAAAAAAGATCCTCCGGTATCTCACAAGAGATTAACAAAAAAATATATATAATTCTATACAGTTAGTTCAATTTCTAACAAACAAATCCCCATTAATAACCACAATATTTTATCTATAAAAGGAACTTTGTTATGAGTTTTCATTTCAATGTTAATCGAGATGCTTTCCTTAAGTCTATAGCTGCACAACAGAATATAACTAATAAAAAAGGGACACTAGCCATACTCGCTAATGTAATGATTGAAGTTGAAACCGGACAGGTGGTTTTAACTGCGACCGATTTAGAGATCGGTCTCAAGCTGACCCTTCCTGCTGAGGTCATAAGTACAGGTGTTCTTACCCTGCCATCTAAAAAATTATTTGAAATAGCCAGAGAGTCCGGTTCGACTGACATTTCCTTTAGGGAGTTAGACAATAACTGGGTTGAAATTACAGCTGGATCAAGCGTCTATCGTCTGGCCGGTATGATGGCGGATGAATTTCCACAGTTTCCTGACTATGAAGAAGAACACATGATCCGCATTGAGAGTGACATAATGGCAGATCTGGTTGATAAAACGAGCTTCTCCATAGCTCTCGATAAAGAGAATATGTTTACATTGACAGCCGCCCTCCTACAAAAATTTAAAGAAGGTGATCAGCTCTTTTTGAAGATGATAACATCGGATGGACACCGTCTTACCATCATGAGTCGAGAGGTGGGTGAGAGCGTTGATAAATTACAGGTGCATCCGTCTACTCTTATTCCACGCCGGGGAATTCAAGAAATACGGAAATTTTGTGAAAATAAAACAGATTATCTCTTTGGTATCGAACCAAAGCAGGCTGTACTGAAAAGCGAAGATGCCTTATTAATCATTCGTTTAATGGAAGGAGATTTTCCGGATTTTCAAGGATTACTCAATATGTTGTCTAAAGAAAATCCAATTCTCATTGATCGTCTTCGTTTTTTGGAAGGTTTAAAAAGAATAAATTTATTTACAGAAGATTTGTTTCACGCAATAAAAATTGATATTCAGGAAAATAATATTGTTTTGACGTCACAAAATGCTGATTTTGGGTCAGCTAAAGATGAATTTCCAATCAGTCACTCTTCAACTCCTCTTTCGTTGGGATTTAACTGTCGATATTTCATTGAAACTCTTCAGGTAATGGACGGATCATCTATATCAGTCAATATTAACAGTGAAGAGAGTCCATGTATGATAACCTCTGATGATGATTCTGGTTTCCTCAGTGTGATTATGCCTATGAAAATCTGAAAATGTACATATATTTTTATAATTCTTTTGATTCACACTTTTCAAAATATGTAATCCTTCTGATATAACTGTTTTAAATCTCGGTAACTGTAAATGACATTTCTGAACTGACACACAGACATAGTAAGTGTATAGGAGATATGTTTTGAAATAAATGAAGAGTTTTTCTTGAGAATGTCATTGTCTATATTCTTGTTGTTTTTTCAATATCAGTACTTATTTGCTCCAAACTCTCTCTTCTTTGTTTTTTGAAACAACAGTTTGTTCTACTCTACAATCTGTATATTTAATATTTTACCCTGTAAGTAAGGATATTCGTGAGTGAAAAAAATCCAACGTCATATGACGCAGAAAATATAAAGGTACTCGACGGCCTGATGGCTGTTCGTAAACGGCCTTCCATGTACATAGGCAACACCGCATCAGAGGGGCTGCACCATTTAATTTATGAAGTGGTTGACAACTCCATAGATGAAGCCTTGGCCGGTTACTGTGATATGATCAGTATCGTTATCCATGAGGATAACTCGGTGACCATCAAAGATAATGGTCGCGGCATTCCTGTTGATATACACCCGGTCGAACAGATATCAGCCCTGGAACTGGTTATGACCACACTCCATGCCGGCGGTAAATTTGATCATTCCACGTACAAGGTTTCCGGGGGATTGCACGGAGTCGGTGTTTCAGTCGTCAATGCCTTGAGTTGTCGCACCGTGGCGGAGATCAGGCGCAATGGTAAGATTTACCGGCAGATCTACGAGTATGGTGAACGAGTCACTGATCTGGAGATCATCGGCGAAAGCAGTGAAACCGGAACAAGTATAACTTTTAAACCCGACCCTCAAATCTTTACCGAAACAACTGATTTTCAGTATGAGGTTGTCAATAACCGGATGCGGGAACTCGCCTTTCTAAACAGTAATATCCATGTTTTCCTGAAAGATGAGCGTGATGGGGCTGAGGATACCTACCACTTTGAAGGCGGAACCGTCTCTTATGTCGAATATCTCAATCGCAAACGTACCGGTATTCATCCGCATCCCATTCAGATCACGGGTGAGAAGGATAACGTTCAGATTGATATCTGTTTTCAATACTTTGACGGATACTCCGAACGTCTGTTCTCTTTTGTCAACAATATCAACACCAAAGAGGGTGGTTCGCATGTGGCGGGTTTCAGGGCTGCCCTGACTAAATGCATTAACCGTTATGCAAGCGATGATGTGGTCCCTAAACATCTCAGGGAAAAAATGGGCGGTGATGATGTTCGTGAAGGACTGACATGTGTCATTTCAGTGAGAGTCCCGAATCCCCAATTTGAAGGGCAGACAAAAACAAAGCTTGGCAACTCTGAGGTGAAATCCATTGTTGAGTCCATCTGCAGTGAAAAAATCGGCGCTTATCTTGAACAGAATCCCGCCGTTGCGAGAAGCATTCTGAGTAAAGCCGTCGAGGCGGCGCGTGCCCGTGAAGCAGCCCGCAAGGCGCGGGATCTGTCACGAACAAAAAACAGTCTCTCGGTTATGATGGCCGGTAAACTCGCCGAGTGTCAAAGCAAGGACCCTGCTGAACGGGAGCTGTTTATTGTTGAGGGGGATTCAGCAGGAGGTTCCGCCAAACAGGGGAGAGACCGCTCGGTTCAGGCCATTCTTCCCCTGCGAGGAAAGATACTGAATGTGGAGAAGGCCCGGTTTGACAGAATTTTAGATTCCGAGGAAATTAAACAGCTGGTCGCCTCTCTCGGGACCGGAATCGGGAGTGAAGAGTTTGATCTCAACAGGTTGCGGTATCACAAAGTTATTATCATGACCGACGCTGATGTTGATGGAGCTCATATCCGCACTTTACTTCTCACCTTTTTTTACCGGCAGATGCTGCCGCTTATTGAAAACGGTCATATCTACATCGGTCAGCCGCCGCTCTACCGGCTCGGAAGAGGAAAAAAAGAGCAGTATTTTCTTAATGATGATGAGCTCAACACCTACCTTTACTCGCAAGCCAGCCAGATAATGCGTGTGCAGACGGTTAACGGTGTTGAGATTGATCCTGCAGAACTTTCTGAAATACTGTACAACCTCTCGGATTTTGAAAAAGTACTGCTTGTCCTTGATCGTCTTAATATACCGGAACAACTGGTTTTGTTCCTCCTGAAGAATGGTGTTCACTCCGCCCGTCAATTTGAAGATCCGGAGTTCTTCACCAGTCTGACTTCCCAACTCAGGGAACAAAACGTCAGAGTAGGCCTGAGCAGACCCTGCCCGTGGAGACCATCCGGCCAGGAGTGTGAAGTTGTTTTTCAGGGACAAGGGCATGTCTCAACCGTACTGGGGCCGAACATACCGCTGGTCAAGGAGTATCGTCACGCCTTCAAGTTGTATCAAAACATACACTCTTATTTAGACAGCGGTTTTTCGGTTACTCGAAGAGGGAGCAGTGGGCATGAGACTGTGGTATCAGCGGAAAACTGGCGACAGTTGATTGAGCTGATACGAAACGAAACCATTAAAGGGAGTCACTTACAACGGTATAAAGGTTTGGGTGAGATGAATCCTGAACAGCTCTGGGATACAACCATGAACCCGGCGAACAGAACGTTGATCCGTGTCAAAATAGATGATTTTGAGCAGACAGACGATCTGTTCACAACGCTTATGGGTGACAAAGTCGAACCTCGAAGGGAGTTTATTCAAAATCACGCCCTTGAAGTAGCAGACCTCGATATCTGAACACCGTCTCTCCTCCATCTTACAAAGCAAGAGCTCTTCAGGAATAAAGAATGACTGAACAACTGTCCAAATCAAAAGAATATCCAACGATACCCATCACCAGGGAACTGCAGAAATCCTATCTGGATTATGCCATGTCGGTCATCATCGGCCGTGCTCTTCCCGACGTGCGTGACGGCTTAAAACCTGTTCATCGCCGTACCCTGTTCGCCATGCGTGAACTTGGGAATACCCATAACCGGCCTTACATAAAATCGGCCCGTGTTGTCGGTGATGTCATCGGTAAGTTTCATCCGCATGGAGACACAGCAGCCTACAATACGCTGGTGCGGATGGCTCAGGATTTTTCCATGCGCTATCCTCTGGTTGACGGACAGGGAAACTTCGGATCAATGGACGGTGATCCGGCAGCGGCCATGCGTTACACTGAAGCCAGGATGACGAAGCTTGACCAGGAACTGGTCGCTGATCTGGATAAGGAAACCGTCGACTTTCTTCCCAACTACGATAACTCGTTGCAGGAGCCGTCGGTTCTACCTTCGAAAATACCCAATATCCTCATCAACGGTTCTGAGGGGATCGCTGTGGGCATGGCCACCAAGATCCCTCCGCACAATCTGACTGAAGTGCTTTCCGGTCTTATAGCGCTTATAGAAAATCCGGATATTACGGTTCATCAGTTAATGGAGCTGATCACCGGTCCGGATTTTCCCACAGGAGGTTTTGTTTGTGGCCGGGCCGGCATACGTGAAGCCTATGAAACCGGACGCGGCGTTGTTGTTATTCGTTCCAAAACACACATTGAGCAAAGAGGAACACACGGGGAATCCATCGTCATAACAGAAATTCCCTTTCAGCAGAACAAGGCGGCCCTTGTAGAGAAAATCGCCCAGCTGGTAAAAGATAAACGGATAACCTCTATTGTTGATATCCGTGACGAATCAGACCGGCACGGTGTCAGGGTGGTGCTTGATCTGCGGAAAGATGAAATTCCCGAGGTGGTCATCAATCAGTTGTACAAGATGACCCCCATGCAAAAAAGTTTCGGCATTATCTTACTCTGTATCGTCAACAACAAGCCTGAGATACTGAATCTCAAACAAATTCTGCAACACTTTCTCATCCACCGGAAAACAGTGGTGTATCGGCGGACAGCTTTTGAACTGCGTAAGGCCGAAGAGCGGGCGCATATTCTCGAGGGGCTGAAAACAGCCATCAGTCATTTGGACGAGGTTGTGGAGCTCATTAAAAGCTCTCCTGATCCGGGATCAGCGAAAGAAGGTCTGATGATCAGATTTGATTTATCAGAAATTCAGGCCTAGACTATCCTGGATATGCGGTTGCAGCGATTGACCGGACTTGAACGTGATAAGATTATAGCCGATTACAATGAAATCATCGAAAAGATTGCCTGGCTTACCCAGGTGTTGAATGATGACGGTTTGGTGGTACAGGTCATTCGTGAAGAGTTTGAAAAGATGTTAGAAGAGTATGGAGATGCACGACGAACCGAGATTATCGACGCTCCGGATGAGATCCTGCCGGAAGATCTGATAACTCCGGAGGAGATGGTCGTCACTGTTTCTCATTCCGGCTATATCAAGCGCAACCCCATCAATCTCTACCGGGCACAACGACGCGGCGGTAAAGGCATCAAAGGCATGGTGACACTGGAGGATGATTTTGTCGTCAGTCTTTATACGGCTTCTTCACTTGACACGTTTCTGTTTTTTACCAATAGAGGCCGGGTGTTCTGGAGAAAAGTGTACGAACTTCCTCTGGCCGGCAGAACGGCCCGCGGCAAGGCGATTATCAACCTGCTCGAACTCGGTGAAAAAGAAAAGGTTGCGGCCATTCTTCCGGTCGCCGATCTTTCCAGTATGGACGACAGTGTGTCGGTCCTCACCGTCACCAAACAGGGGAGAGTGAAAAAAACGTCCATAGCCGAGTATAAGCGACCGCTTCGAAAGGGTAAATTTGGTCTGACCATTCGCGATGATGACGAGATTCTCACCGCAGCCATTACTTCCGGGAATGATGAAATTTTCCTGGCAACCAAGAAGGGACTGTCCATCCGTTTCCACGAAAACGATGTTCGTGTCATGGGACGAATGGCTGCCGGTGTTAAAGGAATCAGCCTGAGTGAAGATGACGAGGTTGTTGGTGTTGCGGTATTAAAAGATGATGATTCTATTTTAACAGTAACCGAAAACGGTTATGGTAAACGTACCGATGTTGCTGAATATCCGCTTCAAAATCGTGGTGGCAAAGGGGTGTTCACTATTAAAACCAGTGAACGTAACGGAGATGTTGTTGGAGTACTGCCTGTCGTTGATGACGACCAGG
>JAAYDD010000368.1 GCA_012729435.1 Desulfobulbus sp. | reverse complement strand
CCGACAGCACGAGCCTTGTTGCGGTTGCCGATCCGCTCCGCCAGTTGTCCATAGGTCATGGTATGGCCGTAGGGTATGGAACAGAGCTGGGCCCAGACTGTCTGTTGAAAAGAGGTGCCGTGGACAGAGAGCGGCAGATCGAAGGTGCGCAGTCGACCCTCGAGGTATGCCAGAAGCTGCCGGCCGGTTTCCATGAGAAGCGGGTGCGTGCTGATGTCGGAAAGTGATTGTGCAGGCCGGTTCTCTTCTTCACCGGGAAAGAGAACACCGCAAAGACCGGCGTTGTCAGCCAGCAGGGTGAACCTGCCAAGCGGAGTGGAGAGAAGGGCGCTGTTCAGCATGGCACGTACCTCAGATATATCGGACTTTTCGTACCGGTGGAATTCATGATTCTGTCATGTCCCTGATTTGAGCCCGTCCTCACTGATGAGGCCGTTTTTGATGAGATCAGGCAGTGCACTGAGCAGCATGGCTTCCGCATCTGTCTGCCCGCTGAGCACAGTGTTCGCAAATCGGTAGAGTACGCTCAGATCCTGTGACGCTGCTCCCCGTAGGATGTGCGTACAGTTATAGTTGAGGCAGAAGATCGGCTTGATATGAAACAGGCAGCCGGAAGGTCCGAGAAAACCACAGCTTACAGTACTTTTGGTATCAAAGGTCACGCGAACGTCCATGAGCAGGTTAAGCAGGATCTGTATAACATCGCAGTTGTCCGCCATATACGCACTGCAGCAGCCGCCGCCCGGACCGGCGGCACAGCGGCTGCAGAGCTGTCCGAGTCCCATGCTCTGCATATGCACGTTCAGGTTCATGGCGTGGTGTTGCAGGGTGATCAGTGTCGAAGATAACTGCGGTATCTGCGGTAATTGATCGAAAAATACCGCATAGAGTCTGCGGGCGATGTCCACCTTCTCAACAGGGCTGCCGCTGTACAGATCAGTAAGAAAGAAAGTATTCAGAAAGGTCATAAAGCTGTTATTTACGCAGGGCATTGAGCATAAACTGTTTCCATACCGGAGCGGCTGCCTGTCCTCCGGTTTCACCGATACCAAGAGACATGCCGCGATCATGACCAAACCAGATCCCGGTGGTAAGACCGCCGGCTGAACCGATAAACCAGGCATCAACATGGTTGTCAGTGGTCCCGGTTTTACCGCTGGCTCCAGGTATTCCAGCCGCATTTCTTCCTGTTCCCCGTTGAACCACCTGGTTAAGTGTGGTGTGCACCCAGCCGGCCGTTTCTGCAGGAAGCGCCTGGTTTGCCGGTGATTGCGGCCAGGGGGTGAACTGTCCAGCCTGTCTGCTGACCCGGGTGATACCAACCGGCGCGTGATAAACCCCCTGATTGGCAAAAGCGGTGTAGGCGGCGGTGAGTTCAAGCAGGGACACCGGCGCAGTACCAAGAGCCAGACTGAGGTCTGCGGTTAATGGGGTACGGACACCCAGCTGCCGGGCCACTGTGAGAACCGGCTCTACCCCGATTCGCTGCAGGAGACGAATAGCCGCAACATTGCTTGAGTGGATGAGTGCCTCGGCAAGGGGAACGGGACCGTAGTATTTTTGATTGTAGTTGTGCGGCTGCCACAAGTTGCCGTTTCCTCTGTTTAAGGTGATTGGTGTATCACTGATCACCGTCTCTGGAGATACACCGTGGGTCAGTGCCGCTGCATAGATAATGGGTTTGAATGCTGAACCGGGCTGCCGGTTTGCCTGCACTGCCCGGTTGTACTGGTTGTCGGTGAAGTCTGTCCCGCCGATCATGGCCCGGATTCGACCGCTTTCAGTATCAAGGGCTACCAGTGCACCCTGTGGCGGCGGATCGCCGGGATGGCGCTGGGCAATTCCGGCTGCTCCTGACTGAATTGCTCTGGCAGCCTGTTCCTGTAACTGATAGTCAACAGTGGTGGCCACACTCAGGCCCTTCCGGTAAAGATCGGTTTCCGGGTACCTGGTCAGCAGCTGACTGCGAACGTAAAGTCCAAAATACCCGTTTAACGCCTTGCGCCAGTTGCCGGCAAGGGGAATTCCCTGTTCATACGCACTTCGGGCCGTGTCATCGGTGATGATCCCGTCTTCAGCCATACGATTGAGAACGTAGCGCTGCCTTGCCCTGGCGGCCTCCGGCTGTTTTATGGGGGAATAAGTGCTCGGCGATTGCGGTAATCCGGCCAGGATCGCAATTTCTGTCAGGGTGAGTTGTGCGGCCCGTTTGCCGAAATAGGTGCGGGCAGCAGCCTCAACACCGTAGGCCCCTTCACCCAGATAGATCTCATTGAGATAGATGTACAGGATCTCCTCTTTTGTCAGCACCTGCTCAAGCCGGAAGGAGAGCACCGCTTCAGCTGCTTTGCGTAAAAATGTCTTTTCCCGGCCGAGCAGCAACGCCCTTGTCACCTGCTGGGTAATGGTCGACCCCCCCTGGCTGCGCCGGCCGGAGCGGAGGTTGTTGAACGCGGCGCGGGCAATCGACCAGCCGTCCAGTCCGTCGTGATCCCAGAAACGACGGTCTTCGGCGGCAACAAAGGCCTGGGGGAGAAGGGGCGGGAGATTACGGTAAGGAACAAGGATCCGGAATTCCTTGGCAATGGCGTCTATGGGGCGGTTGTTTCTGTCAAGAATAAGCGTTGCCACCAGAGGCTGATAGTCGTCTACAGAACGGATATCCGGCAGACTCATAAACCATGCGAGCACAGTACCGATGAGCATCATGACCACAGCGGTAATGAGCAGCAGCAGCCCGGTCAGGTGATGCTCATCCAGCCGCCGGCCCCGATACGAGGAAGGTTCGGCTGGAGACACAGTCTGTTCAGAGGGTTTGGTGGACAACGGCACGAAGAAACGGTACTGTAGAGTTCATACCCGGCCGGATCTGATGCGTGGCTGTTCTTCAGCCAATCTCAAGTCGGCATTCCGTCAGAGTTGTTATCATAATTTGAACATTTCAGCATTGCCAATGCAAAATCAGCGGTCACACTCCCTGTCACGGATACGAATTCTTGCAGAACATGTAGCAAATCAAATTGCCGCCGGTGAGGTGGTGGAGCGGCCGGCGTCGGTGATCAAAGAGCTGGTGGAAAACAGCCTTGATGCCAATGCCTCCTTTGTTGATATTGAAGTCAGGCAGTCCGGCGGATTTCTGCGGGTAACGGATGACGGTGACGGGATGAACAGCGATGACGTTCTGCTGTGCATAGAACGCCACGCCACTTCCAAGATCCGTGACGAGAGAGAGTTGTCAGCCATTACCACCCTGGGATTTCGCGGAGAGGCGATTCCAAGTATTGCTTCTGTTTCCTGGATGACCATTCTTTCCAGACAACGGGATGAGGAACTGGGGACCAGAGCAGAAATCCGGTACGGCGTACTGCGTGGTGTTCATCAGGATGGATGTCCCAGAGGCACGACAGTTGAAGTGCGTCACCTGTTCGGCAATGTACCGGCGCGTAAAAAATTCCTCAAGTCGGACCGAACCGAAATATTCCATATCGAAGAGGTTGTGCGCAATCTGTCCCTGGCACATCTGCATATCGGTTTTTCGTTGAAAATTGAGGGGCGAACCGTACTCAGTCTTTTGCCGGACAACGATATGGAGCAAAGGGTGCGAGAAGTTTTTCGTTACCAGGGCTCTCTGCTGCAACTGGGCTTGCAGCAGAGAGAGAGTGAACCCATCATCGGAGTCGAAGGCTATCTGCTGCTGCCGGAGACAGCACCGGCGGGACGTGCCCAGTTGCGTCTTCTGGTGAACGGACGGCCTGTTCAGGATACCATGCTCCGCCATGCAGTTAACGAGGGATTGCAGGGATTCCTCATGAAGGGATATCGACCCGCGGGTGCCCTCTTTCTTTCCATCAGTCCCCATGAGGTTGATATCAACGTACACCCTGCCAAGCGCGAGGTCCGTTTTCGTCGTCCGGATGCTGTTCACCGGCTGGTCGTTGAGCAGGTGCGGCAGGCAATGAACGAGTACCAGCAGCAGCTGCGGAGCAGCCTGTTTCACGAGCCGCGTTTGCCGCAACAGGATCCGTCCTCTGATCGTGCAGAATCCCTGCAGACTTCTCTGTCATCGTTCCCACTGATGACCACTGCTGAGCCTGTTGCATTGCAGGGAAAAGAACATGTGGCAGCAGGTTCACTTCTCGCGGCAGTTCCACCGGACATGGGGCCGGATCGGCAACAAGACCACCCCGGTGGGCCGGTGGAGACGCCGGATTTCTCCATGCAGCCGAACAGGTATGGAGAACTTGCTCTCATCGGTCAGTTGTTTTCTCTCTATCTTCTCTGTGAAAAAGAGGGTCAGTTCATTGTGATCGATCAGCATGCCGCCCATGAGCGGTTGCTCTACGGTCAGCTGTTACAGGGATTTCTGGCAGCACGCGTTCCGCAGCAGAGCCTGCTGTTTCCTGTCACGGTTGAGTTGACGCCGACTCAGGCCGAGACCCTGGAAAGGCGTGTGGAGGAGGTCACTGCGCTGGGGTTGCAGGTGGAACCCTTTGGTGAGAACACCTGGGTTATTAAAGGGGTACCGTCGCTGATGCGACATGTTGAACCCATCGGGTTGTTGCTGGAAATTCTTGATGCCCTGCGCGGGTCGATTCAACAGGAGAGCGGTCGACCTGTGCCGCAGGCCATAGATGACGTGCTGGCCTCCATGGCCTGCAAGGCTGCTGTCAAGGCGGGTAATCGACTCCAGCCGGTGGAGATGCTTGCGTTACTTGCCCGGATGGAAGGGAGTCCGGTTTTTTCCCACTGCCCTCATGGTCGGCCGGTTATGAAAATATTCACCGCCCAGGAGGTGGAACGCTGGTTTCATCGGCATGGTGGCTGACATGATCCAACCACTGCTGTCAAAAACATGATGAGCACATGTGAGGGAACGGTTGATCTGACCGGCCTGTGCATCCGGTTTTTTACAAATTTTTCAGGCTGCCATCTGTCGCAGTGCAGTCAAAAAACGTGAGCGGAGACGGTCGCTCAAGAGGGCGCGTTTGACAGGAGGAAGCCGGAGAAATCCGCCGACCAGAGCCCGCATGAAGGCCTGGGAGCGGCTGTTGGGATTGTCAAAGAGCAGGGTCTGCAGAGTATCACGTTCCAAAGCCTGGAGGATGACCCGTTCAAAGGTGTCTTCAGGATGAAGGACCTGCTGGGGTCGTGGGTGAAGACGAAGAGCGCCGGTGGGACAGCGAAGGGCACACACCCCGCAGCCCAGACAGAAGGAGCCGATCTGTGCTTTTCGTTGCCGGGGGGAGGTATGGGGCATGACCACCGGCTCAGTCAACTCGATGGCCTCCACGGGACAGGCCTTGACACACAGGCCGCAGCCGGTGCATTGGTTGATATCAACTGCGGCAATGAAGCTTGAGGTAACGAGAATGCCGGTGTAGCCGGTTTCCCGCACGCCCTGCAACAGGTTGCAGCAACAGCCGCAGCAATGGCAGATAAAGCCGATATCCTGACGCACATTGTCAGCGGAAAGTGTCAACCCCTGCTCCTGCGAGCGTGCCAGTATATCGAGCATCTCACTCCTGTCGATGGATCTGGCAAAACCGTTTCTGATGAGAAAGGCTGCTCCGGATCCCATGGAGGTACAGGTTGCCATCGGTGTTCGACAGGGTTCCTGTCCGAGATGATGTTTTTCATGACGACAGGAGCAGAGCCCCAGGGAGAATTCCTTCTGCTCGCTGACTATGGCTGAGGCTTTCTCGTAGTCGAGGATCTCAACATGTTCACCAAGGGCGGCCTCGTGGGGCAGTGCGCGCATGATGGAAACCTGTTGGTTGCTGCCGAAGTTGGCCTCCATAAAGGCGGTGTCTCCAAACATGTAGGCCTGAAAAAGCTCCGCCCACTGTGCCCGGGGCAGGTCCGGACCGGTCCGCATCATGGTGAACTCAAAAAATCCGATCACCATCGGGCTGACCAGGTAGTGGTATTCCTCTTTATCCCAGATATCCAGAACCAGCCCTTTTTTGCAGAGAGCATCAAGCATGTTCTGCAGCTCGGTTTTGTCCATTCCGGTAAGAGCAGCAATACGAGCAAGGTTTGCAGGCCGGTGAGGGAGACGGATGATGAGTTCCGCTTCAGCCGGTGTATAGAGAGAACGCAGCAGCTGCGCAAAGACGGGTGTCCAGGGAGTGCGGATCGGCGCCTCATCGAGACGCGCGCCCAGACGGCGGTAGAGATCTTTACCTGTCAGGTGTCCCATGGTGTTTTTCCTTCTTTTTACTTGTTGGTGCAGTGATGTATAATTAATGGCAGTTGATGCGCTCTGTAAAGGGGATTGTTGCCGTGAGCCAGTTGTCTGCAGCATAGACGGTGATGCTGTCATTTTTATGCTCCTGGGAACGAACAGACCGCTGTGTGCTCACCCCGGTTTTTGACGGCAGTTGTTTTTCCGGTTCAGAAACAGATCTTCTTTTTTTTCTCTCACGTTTAATTCAGAGGCAGTCCATGTGCCTTTTGTCCATAATCAGATCTGTCATCCCGCAGCTTTTCATGCTGTCTGTTCTGCCGGTGGTGCTGCTGTACCCGCATGCGTTTCTCCATGCCTCCGTTTCAAACGACCCGGTAAAACGTGGCCTGAAGGTGGTCATGGACAACAACTATCCTCCGTACTGCTTTGTCAATAGCGGCGGCCAGGTTACAGGGATACTTGTTGATCAGTGGCGACTGTGGCAGAAGAAGACCGGTATTTCTGTGGAGATAGTTGCAAAGGAATGGAACGACGTCTTAAGAGACATGAAGGCCGGTAAGTATGATGTCATTGATACTGTTTTTGAAACCGAGGAACGGAAGACCTGGCTCGACTTCGGTCAGCCCTACGCCCGGATTGAGGTGTCTGCCTATTTTGCCAGAGAGATAACCGGCATCACCACGGTTGATTCCCTTAAAGGGTTTGTAGTTGCTCTGAAAGAAGGAGATGCTGCATACAACCTCCTGCGTGATCACGGTGTCGATAATCTCGTGTTGTTTAAAGGCTATGAGTCAATAGTTCAGGCAGCCGGAGACCACAAGATCAATGTCTTTGTCATCGATAATCCGCCGGCTCTCTACTACCTTTATAAATACGGCCTGCAGAGCGATTTTAAGATGTCACCACCACTGACTGTCGGCCGGTTTCAACGGGCGGTGCGCAAAGGGAACACCGCTTTGCTCAATACAGTTGAGGAAGGGTTTGCCGGGATCAGTCCGGAGGAGCTGGCAAGTATTGACAGAAAATGGTCAGGATCCGCGCTTCTGGACGAACCGTCGTTTCTGTACTTTCTGGTGGGGAGCGGGAGTCTCGGCCTGATGCTTGTGCTGCTCTTCTTCCGGAACAGATCCCTGCTGCTGACTGTTCGTAAACGCACAACCGAGCTGGAAAAGAGCAGGGGGGCCCTGGAGAAGAGCGAGCTCCGGTACCGTGAACTGGTGGAACAGGCAGGGAGCATCATCCTGCGCATGGATCGTGAAGGTCGCATCTGCTTCTTCAATGAGTATGCACAGAACTTTTTCGGCTACCGGCAGGAGGAGGTCATCGGCAGAAGCGTCATCGGCACCATCGTTCCTGAAACTGACAAAGAGGGAACGAACATGCGCCGGATGATTGAGGACCTTCTCCACCATCCCAGACAGTACGCAGTTCATGAGAATGAGAACATGTGCAGCGATGATCGTCGTGTCTGGATTGTCTGGGCAAACACCCCGCTGTTTGATGCTCAGGGGCGGTATACTGAGGTGCTGAGCGTGGGCAATGACGTGACAGATCGCAAGATGGCTGAACAGGCCCTGCACCGTGAACAGGATCGCCTGGAGTTTGTGCTCAATGGCTTACGGCTCGGGATCTGGGAATGGAACGTTCAAACCAACCAGACTGTGTTCAGCGCGCTTTGGGCTGAGCTGATCGGCTACAGTCTTGAGGAGCTGATACCGTTTGACTACACTTCCTGGGAAAGACTGCTCCATCCTGATGATGCCGATCGTGTTCAAGCAACACTGTTTGCCTATGTGGAGGGACGGGCGCCTGCCTATGACTGTGAGTATCGGATGCGTCATAAAGACGGCCACTGGGTATGGATTCTGGACCGCGGCCGGGTGTTTACCCGTGACACCAGTGGCAAGCCGGAGTGGATCTTTGGTGTTCATGCTGATATCACTTCGATTAAACAGGCCGAAGAGACCATGCTGGCCGACAGCGGTCTGTTGGCACAGTTTATCAGGAACTCTCCGATTTACGCCTATATCAATGAGGTGACTCCCACGGAGAGCAGGTGCCTCAAGGCCAGTGACAACTTTCAGGATCTGCTGGGAATCCCTGTTGCCGAGATACCCGGGAAAACGATGACAGAGCTTTTTGACCGTCAGCTTGCCGATCGGATCATCAAGACCAACTGGGAGGTGGTCTCTTTGTGCAGGACCGTGCGATCAACAGACGTCTGGGGGGAACGGACCTATTCAACCATCAAATTCCCCATTCATCAGGGGGAAAGACGGCTTCTGGGCGGATTTACCATCGATATAACAGACATCATGCTGGCTGAGGCGGCACTGCGGGAGAGTGAGGCCACCTTCCGTAATATTGTCCAGGAAACGCCCATGGGTATCCATCTCTACGAGTTGAAGGAGAATGACAACCTTGTTTTTGTCGGCGCCAATCCTGCAGCAGACCGGATCATCGGGGTTGATAACACTCAGTACGTTGGCATGACGATAGAGGAGGTTTTTCCTGACCTTCATGACACTGATGTCCCCGGTCACTTTCGCCGGGTAGCCCGTCATGGTGAAACCTGGCAGAGTGAGTATGTGCTGAATGAGGACGGTCGTATTACCAGAGCGTTTGAAATTTATGCCTTTCAGATTGCCCGTGGAAGGGTTGTCGTTCTGTTTAATGAGATCAGTTCCCGTAAACAGGCGGAGGAGGAGCAGGAAAAGCTGCAGGCACAGTTGGCTCAGGCTCAGAAAATGGAATCCGTGGGACGGCTGGCCGGCGGAGTTGCCCATGATTTTAACAACATGCTCGGTGTCATCCTTGGCCACTGTGAACTGGCGATGAGGGATCTGACGAAAAATCATGAGGTTTCCAGTAGTTTACAGCATATCCGAACAGCTGCGGAACGTTCTGCTGATTTAACCCGGCAGCTCCTGGCCTTTGCCCGGAGACAGCCGATTGCTCCAAAGGTGCTTGATATCAATACAACTGTAGCAGGAATGCTGCAGATGCTCGAACGGCTCATAGGTGAGGATGTGCATCTTGTGTGGCGACCGGGAAAACGTTGCACGCAGGTACGGATTGATCCTTCGCAGCTTGACCAGATTCTGGCCAATCTCTGTGTCAATGCCCGAGATGCCATTCATGGTACCGGCACCATCACCATTGAAACGGCAATGGTTACCACTGATGAGCAACACGGTTGCGGTCATCTTAAGGCTGTCCCCGGCAGCTATATCATGCTTTCGGTCAGTGATGACGGGTGCGGCATGGATGCGGCCGCGTTGCCCCATCTGTTTGAACCCTTTTATACAACAAAGGAGATGGGCAAGGGCACCGGTCTCGGGCTGGCAATGGTATACGGCATTGTTCAGCAGAACAGGGGAACAATCACTGTTGACAGTGCACCCGGTGAGGGTACAACGGTGAGGATCTGTCTGCCCTGTCATGATATCTGTGGCGATCAGCACGTTGAGGAGCCCGCAGGTCAGGTCCTTTCCGGCAGTGAGACGGTGCTGATCGTTGAGGATGAGCCATTGATTCGTAAGGTTGTGACCGATATGCTGGAGAGCCTGGGCTATACAGTATTGCCGACCTCCGGTCCGATGGAGGCGATCAGGTCTGTTCAAGAGTATCCGGAAAAGGTTGACGTGCTGCTGACCGATGTCATCATGCCTGAGATGAACGGTCGCCAGCTGGCAGGGCGTCTGCAACATCTGGTTCCCGGTCTGCGTTGTCTGTTCATGTCCGGGTACACAGCCGATGTCATTGCCCGGCACGGCGTGTTGGATGAAGGCGTCCATTTTATCCAGAAGCCGTTCACTATGCAGGTCCTTGCCGGCAAGATCAGAGAGGTGCTGACAGAGTAAAAGCTGTCTCCTGATACGCGCTTCTTTCCGGGTATATATGTTTTTTCATGCGGTGCTGATGGGAAGGGTACCGGGCCGGTGTCTCTTTGCCGAGATGTAATTATCGTACCAGCATGAGAATCCCCAGCAGCATGAGCAGGATATAGACAACCAGCAGATAGGTGCGGCGGTTGATACGATCACTGATGGTTGATCCCAGATAGGTTCCTATGAGTATAAAAGCCAGGGTTACACCGAAGATCGACCATGTGGAGCGGGTGATGATGCCGGTGGCCGCATGTACCGCTGCAGTGGCATAGCCGTTAAGCAGGAAAAAACCTGTTAAAGCTCCTTTGATCTCATCTTTTTTCCAATCAGTCAGGGTCGTGTAAATAATGACCGGCGGACCGCCTGCGCCTACCGAGGCGGTGATTGTACCGGAGAAAAAACCGGCGATATACCCCCATATGGCAGGCGGATTGATGGGACGCGGCTTGAAGGTCAGATTCATGCCGCTGATACCGATGAGCAGCACACCTATCAGCCGGTTGATCAGGAGCGGATCAGCCACTTTGAGAAGAAGAGCGCCGGCAAAAATACCGGGGAGTGATCCGATAAGCATGGGCAGAATTTTCCGTCGATCCATTGCATGACGGAGGTCCCAGGCCATGACTGTTGTGATGACCAAGCCGCTGAGAATGGAAAGAGGAACAGCTTCTTTGACATCCATAACCAGACAGAGCAGCGGAATGGCGACAAGACCTCCGCCGAACCCGGTCAGACACTGGATTATGCCGGCAAGCAGAAAGATAAGAGAGGAGAGCAGGTAAACGGTCATACGATGGACGGTCGCCGGTGCGATCTCTACTGTACTTGTTGCAGATTGACCTTTGCTGACAGCAGGCACTTGCAAAGAGGTTGAATTGTGGTAAGAGCAGGGTAGCGATTATAGAAGAAAAGCCGGTGAGAGTTCAACCTTTATTGTGGTAAAGGCGGTCTGTATGAACGGACCTGCTTTTTCACAAAATCATTGTGATCGAAGAAAAAGATCTCTCCGAACAACGCTCCGGTTCCCGGAAGGAGGTTGCTGAAAACCGTGGTGGCATGTGCCGGAGAATTGTCTGCTGCAGGGTTGTTGAGGCTGACAAACAGATACGAAAAACCCGGCTTGACGCTGTTTTTCTTCTCCACACAACAGGAGAATGTGCGTAAAAAACAGGTGGAGACCGGATTATAAGGAGCTGAAAGGAGGCAGGCATGGGTGCGGAACGGATCATTGACAGTCATATTCACTGCGGCATACAGTGTTCTCATCTGCCATTCGACGGCATCGCCCCGCTGCTTCGTCAGGCCGGGATCACTGATGCCTGTCTCTTTGCACCGGTTGAAGATATCTATGACCGCGATGATTTCCACTTTGAAGATACCTCCGAGTGGCGCCGGATCCGCCGGGCCGCCAACCAGTATCTTCTTGATCTCGCGGATCAGGGAGAGTCCGTCTTTCCCTATCTCTTTGTCTGGAATGATTTTGCAATTGATGAGTTGCGACGGCCCTATCGCGGTATCAAATGGCACCGTCATTCTGATGAGCCGGAGTACCATTATGATAACCCCCGCTGCGCCGCAATCCTCGCAGAAATCACGAGACGCCGTCTGCCCATAGTGCTTGAGGAGAGTTATGCCAACACCCTGCACTTTATTAAAAAGTTGGCACCTGAAGCAGTCATTATCATTCCTCACCTCGGAGCACTCAACGGTTCATACCGGGCACTGGAACAGGCGGGTATCTGGAAACTTGACAATGTGTACGCAGACTCTGCCCTGGCCACAACCGGTGAGATGCGGCATTTTCTTGACCATTACGGTCCGGACAAGCTTTTGTTCGGCAGTGATTTTCCCTTCGGTGATCCCGGACAGGAGCTTCGTAAGATCACACGGCTCGGGTTGTCGTCCAGGGACTTTGAGAAGGTGGTCTGTGGAAATATCCTGGGCTTGCTTGATGCTGCCTCGGGACCCGGCAACCTGCCGTGATCAGACGGCTGAACATCTGATGCCGGCAGCAGGCAGAACCTCAAGGAAATATCTCTTTTTGCAGGCAGGTTGGGAGATCCGATATACTGATTAACCTTTTCAAGGAAATTCTTGCAACTCCAGCCGCTTCCGGGATACATTTGCCACTTATCATATGATGGCCGGAGATACTGCTCCGGCAGTCGCTGAACATTGAAAAGAGAAGGTCGATTCATCCATCAACCATCACAGGAGGCAGACATGGCATACACCCATCTGATCACCGAAGTCAGCGAACACTATGTAGGTACCATTGCCCTCAACCGTCCGGAACACTTAAACACCTTCAACAGCCTGCTGGCCGAAGAGCTGGCAGCTGCGCTGAATGTCATGGATAACGACTCCAGGGTCCGGGTGGTGTTGATCAAAGGCGAGGGAAAGGCTTTTTGTGCAGGCATTGATGTCAATGAGCTGGAAGGGAAGACCGCCATGGAGTATCGACAGTGGATCGAGCGCATGGAAAAACCGCTTGTCACCATCTCCAGAATGAAAAAACCGGTTATTGCCCAGGTTCACGGAGCGGCGGTTGCCAATGGCATGGGCGTGGTTGCTGCTGCTGACCTGGCCATTGCTGCTGACAACACTAAAATGGGCTTAACGGCAATCAATGTCGGCTTGAACTGTGTTGGCCCTGTTATCCCGGTGGCCCGATGTGTCGGCCGCAAAAAGGCCCTGGAGCTGTTGCTGTTTGGTGATCTCGTCAAAGCCGATGAAGCCCTGACCCTTGGCCTTGTGAACCGGGTTGTGGGAAAAGATGAGCTGGCAGCCGAAGCCATGGCCTGGGCAGAGACCCTGGCTAAAAAAAGCCCGCTGGCTGTTCAGATTGCTAAAACCGGCTACTATGCTTCTGAAGATTTACCGTATGACCGCCAGTTTGATCTCATGAACGAGGCCTTTGCCCGTCTCTGCACC
This sequence comes from Desulfobulbus sp., assembly GCA_012729435.1. GTDB lineage: Bacteria > Desulfobacterota > Desulfobulbia > Desulfobulbales > Desulfobulbaceae > Desulfobulbus. The sequence continues at coordinate 1,018 of JAAYDD010000368.1, read as the reverse complement.
ACTGATGATGCCAAAGAGGGGGTAAAGGCGTTTTTTGAAAAACGAGAACCCAACTGGCAGGAACGATAACGGGTTGAAGGGTTGCCTCCGACAGAAAAGAAGATAAACAGGAGTTGAGTCAGATGGCGATGACAGTGACACAGCTGCTGAAGATGGCCAGTGGCTGCTGGAAGCCTTGTACACTTCATGCCGGAGTAAAACTGGATATTTTCAGTCATCTGGCTCGCAACCCCATGACATCGGAAGACCTGGCCGGCCTGCTTGAGGTTGACGGCCGGGCTCTTGATATGCTGCTCCACGCCCTGACCGCCATGGAACTGCTGGAAAAGCAGGAGGACCGCTTCAGTGTCACCTCATTCAGCGGTGAGCATCTTGCCCGGCAGTCCCCCGGTTATCTGGGCCATCTTATTTTACACCATCACTTCCTGGTGGGCGGATGGAACCGGCTCGATGAGGCTGTTCGACAGGGAGGGCCGGTACGACACCGGTCGTCGCGCAACAGTAACAGGCTTGAGCGGGAAAGCTTTCTCATGGGCATGTTTAACCAGGCCTTTCGCATTGCGCCGGAGATAGCTGCAGCTATTGATCTGGGCGGCCGGAGGCATCTGCTCGATTTAGCCGGCGGGCCGGGTACCTATGCCATTCATTTCTGTCAGCAGAATCCCGGGTTGTCCGCAACCATATTTGATTTACCGACCACCCGGCCATTTGCCGAGCAGACCGTGGCCCGCTATGGACTCGGGGATCGTATCAGCTTTGTCGGTGGTGATATTGTCACTGATCCGGTTGGTACGGGTTTTGATGTGGTCTGGCTTTCCCATCTTCTCCACAGTGAGGGTCCGGAAACATGCGCCGCCATCGTTGCCAAGGCAGCGGCGGCACTCACAGAGGGTGGACTGTTGTTCATCCAGGAGTTTATTCTTGACGACAGTCGACTGGCCCCGATTCATCCTGTCCTTTTTTCCTTAAATATGCTGATCGGAACACCGGAAGGACAGGCCTATACCACGGGAGAGCT
>JAAYDD010000367.1 GCA_012729435.1 Desulfobulbus sp. | reverse complement strand
TTTCATGGGGCTTATTGTTCCTCATATTATGCGTTTTTTCGTCGGCGGCAATCATGTGCGGCTGATTCCCTTTTCGTTCCTGGCCGGCAGCATCTTCATGGTGTGGATAGATATTCTGTCCCGTTCCCTGGTCACATCAGAAATTCCCCTTGGACTCATTACCGGTCTTTTGGGTTCACCGTTTTTCTTCTGGCTTTTACTCAAACCGGACAGGCAGTGACATGCAGCTTGAAGCTACTGACCTTTCGGTCACATTCGGAAAGAGATCCGTTGTAAAGGCAATCAGGTTCAGCCTCAGGCATTACCGCTTTGTCGGTATTATCGGTCCGAACGGCAGCGGGAAAAGCACCCTGCTGAAAACGTTCTACAAAGTGATACGACCGACTTCCGGTGTTGTCACTCTGGACGGTCACGATGTGAGAAAGATCAGCCAGAAACGGTGTTCTCAGCTTCTGGCGGTGCTGCCTCAACAGCAGACGATGGAGGCGGAGCTGACCGTTGAGGAGGTGGTGCAGATGGGACGTTATCCGCATATGACATTTTTTGCAGGGAGTACGGCCGCTGACCGGACACTTGTGCAAACAACGCTGGCAGACATGAAACTGGACCATCTGGCCGGGTGCAGACTCCCGACTCTCTCCGGGGGTGAGCGGCAGATGGTGCTTATCGCCAGAGCCATTGTGCAGGATACATCGTGTATTCTGCTGGATGAACCGACAAATCACCTTGATATCTTTCATCAGGTGACCATCCTTGACTCTTTAACTGCACTGAACAGACAGGTTGTTGTTGTCTTCCATGATCTGAATCTCGCTGGGAAGTATTGCGATTATCTCTATCTTATGCACAAAGGTGAAATCGCTGCCAGGGGGACTCCTTCTGAAGTGTTGACCCGTTCCCATATTAAGGATATCTATAATCTGGATGTCGATATTATCAGCCATCCGCAAAGTGGACATCCGGTCGTGGTGCTCTGAACTGTTTATATCATCCGGGCTATCCACAAATAATTTGCTTGACAATCTGCAGTGGATGGATTCTATCCATCTGCAGTTCAGGTGTTTGTATAAACGTAAAAGGGAACCTCGTGAGAGTCGAGGACGGGCCCGCCGCTGTAATCGGGGACGAACACTGCAACATGTCACTGGCCGACAGGCCGGGAAGGCGCAGTCAGTAGGATGAGCCGTGAGTCAGAAGACCTGCCTGAATGAAGAGGAGACGACTGCGAGGACGGCAGCGTACCCGGTTCAACACTTCTGTGGATAAACAGGGCTATCCCGGATCGAATTTTCGGTCCGGGATTTTTTTTGCCTGTTTCACAGGCCGCGGTCATCCTGTCTGCTTGCCGGTAGTATCAAACCATTGTGTCGGGAGCTGTGGAGGGATGGCATCATTTTATCCTCAAGCACTGCACCACTGCACAAAAACAAACAGTTTGTTGCTGCTCCCTGCAGGGCCGACCTGCATCATCTCCCTGTTAAAATTCCGTGCCGGTTACGCGCATGCCCGGCAGACCGGTCTTCTACCCATACTTTTTTGATCTGCAAGGACTTTCATGGAACACCTGCAAATGATGATAGATTACGGGGTGCTCGGTTTTCTCGGGCTGCTCAGTGTGATTGCAGTTGCCGTGGCGCTTGAGCGCTGGCTGGTCTATCGCTCAGTCCGTGTTGAACAGTATCAGGATCGCAGAGAGCTGGAGCTGCATCTGACCGGCAAACTTCACCTCGTTGCCACCATAGGTTCCAACGCCCCTTATATCGGTCTGCTTGGCACAGTACTCGGCATCATGCTCACCTTCTACGACATCAGTGCGGTGGGGTTTGATACTGCCAAGATCATGACCGGTCTGGCCCTGGCCCTGAAAGCAACCGCAATGGGTCTGCTGGTCGCCATCCCTGCTGTGGCCCTGTACAATTTTTTGCTGCGGCGCTGCAAGGTTCTGCTCATGCAATGGGATATCAGTCATGGACGAAAGGGAATTTGATTATCTGAACGTCATTCCGCTGGTTGATGTGATGCTGGTGATGCTGACCATTGTACTCACCACATCAACCTTCATCGCCACCGGCGGTATTAAGGTTGATCTGCCTAAAGCTGAGGCGGTCCAGGATGCGTCCGCCCAGCATCCTCTGAATATCGCCATCACAAAGGAGGGGATCATCTGGGTGGAAGACAGTGAAACCCCGCTGCCAGAACTGGCAGCGGCCCTGGAGGATGTGGATCGGAACACACCGATCACGATCCGTGCAGATAAGGATATAGCACTCCAGCTGTTTGTGGACGTGTATGAGTCTATGAAGCAGCTGGAATTTACCACGTTAAGCCTGCAGACTGAACAAAAGCAATGAACCGACAGGTCAAGGCCACCTCTTTTTCTGTGCTTCTGCACGCACTGTTTTTCTGGGGCGCGATTTCTCTGGGCCAGCAAAGCCAGGTAATGCGACCGCCGATTCCCCTTGATTTTTCCATCCTCGCTGCAGGCCCTGCCGAAACCGTTGAGCCGGCGGCAATTCCGGAGGTTAAACCGCCGCCCCCGATGCCGGTGGTGAAAAAGAAGCCCGTTCCCAGATCAGTGGCACAGAAGAAGCCGCAACAACCGGTAAAACCTAAAAAGACTGTTCAGCCGGTACCTGAAAAGACACCTGTCGCGGCAACCGTACCGGTCGCTGCTGCAGAAACCGCCCAAGCGCAGGATTCAGCTCCGGTAACCGAGGCCGCTGCATCTGCTCCGCCTGCTGAGCCGCCGAAGGCAACCGGGCAGGGCAGGGGAGGCGGAAGTGGCGGAGTATTCAGTGTTCATCAGCTCGACGGTCCTCTGGCTGTACTGGCAAAAACATCACCGGTGTATCCTCCGGCGGCCAAACGACGCAATATTCAGGGATGGATCAAGGTAAAATTTCTGATTGATGAGCACGGTAAGGTAGGGCGTATTGCTGTGCTGAACGCTGAACCTCGGGGTGTTTTTGAAGAGAGTGTGTTGCGCTGTATCAGTAACTGGCGATTTAAGCCGGGTACCGTGAACGGGGTTGCAGTCAAGGCCATGGTGGAACAGACCATCACCTTCAAGCTTGAGGGCTGAAAATCTTCTCAGCATCTGATCCGCATCAAACCTGATGGTCCGTTGGAGAACCCCTTCCTGATGCGGTTGCACACGACGGTCGTTTGTTTTGTTCCTGGTCTGAGGAATCAGAAAGTTTCAGGGAAGACCTTGGTATGCATATCGACACCTTGTATAACGGCGTTGAAATTTATCGTCAGGAAAAGATCCTGTACGCCAGTTTTCTCAAACCACACAGTATTCTCTCCACATGTCCGGCTGCCGGAGGTCTGCGTTCTGACCTCACCTGTCTGTACAATCATCAGTGCTGTGAGCCGGCCGGTCACAGCAGGCACTTGCCGGCACTGACCTGGAATGACGCAGAAAGTTACCGGCGGACCATCTGTGTTCAGTATGATCTGCCTGCTGAGCAGTGTGCCACGTTAGCTACTGCGGCCAACATGCATAATGCCTGTATTGCCCGGCAGAGCTTTCGCGGTCTGACCGTTGCCGCCATCTGTACAGGCGGTGTGGATGCCAATGCCGGACGGGCGGGTGATCCCGCCACAGTGCTGGAAACTGAAGACGGGTTTGAACCTCTGCCGCCTGCAACAGAAGTCCCCGGACCAGGCACCATCAACACCATGATCTTTATCAGTAAACCGGTCACTCCAGGAGCGCTCACCAGAAGCATTGTAACAGCCACGGAGGCCAAGGTCGCTGTGCTGCAGGAGTTGGCGGTCAACTCCCGATATTCCGATGGTCTGGCCACTGGAACCGGTACTGATCAGATCGCGGTTGCGGCCCTGGAAAACGGTGACAGACCGCTGACCGGCAGCGGTAAACACGTCAAGTTAGGAGAGATGATCGGCCGAGTCGTGTACGAGGCAACAAAAGAGTCCCTTGCCCGGCAGAATCAAATCACACCGGTCAGTCAGTGTTCAGCCAAGATCCATCTGGAACGTTTTGGCCTCAACCGAAGTGGCATGCAGGACATGATCTGTACGTTTCTTGATCAGGAACTGGGAGCTCTGCTGCGCAGTAATTTTTTAGCCATTGAGCGCGATCCCTTGACTGTTGCTGCCGTGGCTGCTCTGGTCCATCTGAAGGACAAGATCTCCTGGGGTGTGCTGCCGCAAACCTGTCAGCACGAGATCATGGCTACCTACGCCGCCCAGGTGGCCTGTGCAGTGAGCGGGCAGTACGAACAGCTGGCCACATATCGGGAGCAGCTGACAGCACCGGCAGCCATAACCGACAACCATGCCTTTCTGGTTCTGGTATGCCGTGCTCTGGCCCTGGGATTTTCGCAGAAGTGGCCTATGCCCACTGATATATCTTCGTGACCATATCTTGCGGTTCGTTCTTGCCAGAAAGATGGCTGATTTTTATGGCGTGGCTGTTTGTTGCAGGTATTATCACGTTTGTTGCATAAGCGTATACTGTTCTGCCGGATAAGTAACCGTGATCCGCAGGTATGGAGAGAGTATGGTATGCAAAAGGGGTTGCTGATCGTATACACGGGTGACGGGAAGGGTAAGACCACGGCCGCTCTTGGCATGGCCATGCGGGCGGCCGGACACGGTCTGCCGGTCTGTTTTATCCAGTTTATCAAGGGGGCATGGCATTATGGTGAGCTGGAGGCGGTCAAACGGTTGAACGGCCTCATTGATCTGCATGTGACGGGCAGAGGGTTTACCTGGAAATCAGAAAACAAGGAGGAGGATGCCCGCCTGGCAAGGGAGGGATGGGACTTTGCCTGTCAGATGATCGATTCCGGCAGGTATCATACCGTGGTCCTCGATGAGTTTACCTACCTTCTGCATTACGGCATGCTTGCCGTGGAACCGTGTCTGGATTTTTTTTCCCGCCGCAACCCGTCCCAGCATGTGGTGATCACCGGCCGTTATGCACCGGATGCTCTGATTGCTGCTGCCGATCTCGTTACTGAGATGCGGATGATCAAGCATCCTCTGCAAAGCGGAGTGAAGGCGCAGCGGGGGATCGAGTTCTGATGGGGCGGCTCGTGTTTCCGGTTCGGAAGAATCCGGACAATGGTCTTGGATCAGGAAATTTGCAGCAGTCGAGACAGTCTTTTTGGAAGCAGAGGAAAACATGTCTCTTTTAAAACTTGTCCTGGTACATGCTGCCGTGGTTCATAAACAGCCGCAGACAAACCGGCAGGAACTGCTGAAGCTTGTTCAGGAGGCCGGCGAACAGGGCGCCCATCTCGTGATTGCGCCGGAACTTATGATTTCCGGGTACTCTTTCGCCAGTCACCGCGATATGGAACCCTATGCGGAAACTGCAGCCGGACCGACAATAACAGCAGCGGCGGAGCTCTGCCGAAAGTACGGCATGTACGTCTGTATCGGCATGGCTGAAATCGAACCGCTGACCGGTATACTGTACAACAGTGCCTTTGTTCTTGATATCGCAGGAAACATCGTCTGCCGGTATCGGAAAATCAATGCCGAATGCAGGTGGGCCTGCCCCGGAGATCCCTGCCAGGATAACACCTTTGATACCCCCTGGGGTCGCATGGGTGTACTCATCTGTTCCGATTCCTATCACAGCCTGCTGCCGAGAGTCACTGCTCTTCGGGGGGCGGTGATGGTCTTGATACCGTCGACCTGGCCGCCGATCGGGGTTAATCCTCTGGAGATCTGGCAGGCCAGAGCTCTCGAAAATGGACTCTTTGTGGCAGCGTGTAACCGAACGGGCCGTGACCTGATTATGGACTGCCGCCGGGCCCCTTCCGCTGTTGTTGATCCACAGGGTGTTCTTTTGCTGAAGAAAGAGACGGAGACGTCGAGACTTCTGACCATTGATCTTCCCCTGTCAGCAGAAGGCCGACTGCAGGCCGGGCAAAAGCGTCGTGCAGTGCCTGCCCGGGATTCGGCCCGGCTGCGTTCATGCTATCTGAACCTTTCCGGTATCACCGATCTGACCCGGTTTTTACAGCTGCCGTCCCCGGGGCATCTGCTGCTCAGCTGCCATGCACTGCTGTCAGCGGACAGTGATTTTGCTCTCACTCTTGGAAAGGCGACAAAAAAGGAGACAGCGAATCTTCACATCCTACCGGCCCATACCTACAGCCAGAGCTTTCTGGACGGAGTGCACGGCTGGTGTGCGTCCACCGGGCACAGTGCTGTGCTTATCAGCACAAATGAGGACACACCCGCTGTTCATTGGTTTAACGGTGGGGCAGCCCCTTCTTCGTGGGTCTGGGATGCTTCTGCCGAAGAGAACCGGTGTTCTTCTGTGGATTGTAACTGCGGTCCGGCACGGGTTCGTCTGCTGCCGGCGGACGCCCTCTGGCAGCCGGAAATGGTTTTGGCCGCGGCAAAAGAAGGGGTGGATGTGGTGGTTGTATTGAGCCCGCATTTTGACGGGATCATCCGGTTGCTGGCCGGAGTCCGCACCATTGAGCAGGTCGCTGTGGCGGTCTGTTCTCCACAGGGGGCCGGTATATGGATGATACCCGAGGATCATCAGCGCTGGGGAGAAACCATTGCCCGACCCGGCGAGAGCTGTTCCCTTTTGCTTGATACTGCCGGGACACGTGTCAAACGGTTTCAGGAGCGCGTTGATTATCCGCTTCTTTTGCAGGGTCTGACCTCGAGGCTTCAGAACCGCTGACGCTGTTTCCGGGAAGAACACAGATACGCTGTGGATATGTCGTCCATGGTACTTATCAACCTCTTCTGTAAGGAGAATTTCGTATGTGGCGTATATTGATGAGACGGCAGTGGCTGATCGTGTTGTGTGCAGCTTTTGCATTGTCCGGTTTTCTTGTTCAGGGCGGTCATGCCGCAGACAAGGCGGCCAAGGATAAAAAAGGACCTGCCATCCTGCTGGTAACGTTCGGGACCAGTGTTGAAAGCGCACAAGGGTCCTTTCGTACAATTGAGCGACGGGTAAAGGCGGCCTTCCCCGGGACCGAAGTGCGCTGGGCGTACACATCAAAGATTATCCGTCAAAAACTGGCCAAAGAAGGCGTTGCAATCGATTCTCCGGAAATGGCTCTGGCCCGACTCATGGAAGACGGCTACACGAAGGTGGCGGTGCAGTCGTTGCACATGATTCCCGGAGCCGAATTTCATGAGGTAAATATCAATGCCCGTCTCTTTGAGCAGATGTCCGGCGGGTTTGACAAGGTGACGGTGTCGTGGCCTCTTCTGGTCAGCAACGAAACCATGGAGAAGACACTTAAAGAGGTCCTGACGAGGGTGGTTCCCAAAGAGCGGCGGTCAACCGATGCTGTGGTCCTCATGGGGCATGGGACCCATCATCCGAGTGACGCCATTTACAGTGCTCTGATGTACATGGCTCAGAAGATGGATCCCAATCTGTTTGTCGGCACTGTTGAGGGTGCACCATCCTTTGATGAGATCAAAGAGATGCTCGTGGAGAAGAAGATCAGAAAAGCCTACCTTGTCCCCTTCATGACCGTTGCCGGCGATCATGCCATGAACGATATGGCCGGTGATGAGCCGGATTCCTGGAAGAGCGGATTGGCCGGAGCCGGCATAGAGGCTGTACCGGTAATGAAGGGACTCGCTGAGTTTCCTGCCATTGCCGATATGTGGGTTGAGCAGCTGAAGAAGGCCATGGCTGAGCTCTGATATCGAGCGTGGTATGGTGGTGCTCTCCGGCAGGCTGGTTTGATGAGCCGGGCTGCTGGAGACACTGCTGGTGTGAAGCGTTCCATTTCGTTTGTTTGCAAGAATCTAGGTATAGGCGTGTTTGTCTTCCATATGGCGTTCCTGCATAAAACTGAATTCCGCGACTATCGCGCGGAATGACATCAATCTGACTCAGACATCACCCCCCCCCCTCGTCACCTGCAACAGTCATTCTGCGCGAAGGACGTACCGCGGCCGTAGTCGCAGTATCCATACAATCCAAACTCAGATCTTTCCAGTCCGGATTATTTTTCTCAATCGTTGTACTCTCCGGCTACCTGCCTGCTGTCTCAATGGCGTGAGCAATCTCCTTGCTGAGCCGGCTGATATTGTGGCGCTGTGCCGCAACCCAGGCCGCCTGACTGCGGTCTGTCGGGTATTCCGTAAAGACACTGCGACGGATGAGGCGTGTCGTGTTTGTATGAGGGTCGATGAGCGACCAGCGTACAATCAGCCTGGCGACCTGTCCAGGCAGTCCTTCCAGCGTCAGCACCTCAACCGCGATCCGGTGGCTCGGCGGCACGTCGAGAGTGTCCGGGTACACCGAGACCTGTTCCGTTTCCAGCCGGACAGCGAGCTGTTCAGCTATGGCCCGGGCAATGTCATGGTCAAGGTCATCGGCCCAGCGGTGCTGGTCGCTGAGTTGAAAATTGCCACCCGTTCCGAAAACCAGACGTGACTGCTTGAGGCGGTCCGGCAGACTGACCGGCCCGATCACGAGGGCAAGGCGGTGGTGGCTGTTTTTGACTGTAGCCGTTACTGCAGCCGGCTCGGCCAGATTGTAGTAGCTGACAGGCTGGAAAGACGGGCTGCAACCGGCGGCAAACATCACGGCCCCGGAGACCAGGCCGAGTAAAAAGCAATGGCGTTTATTCATCTGGCTGCTTCTCCTTGCCGAAAAGGACTGATTGCGGCTGATGTTCAAGGGTGGTGGTGAGTTCACGCAGAGAACGGAGAGTGCGGGACAGTTCATCCAGAGTTCTGGCGGCGTTGTACTGCAGAGGGGAATTCGTACCCAGCCCCTTCTGGACATCGATCAGCGTCTTTTGCAGTTCCACCAGCATGGTCTGCAGCCTGGGTGAGGTCTCATGGTTCAGCGTTTTGACCAGAGCACCGATCTCAGCCACCGTGGTCCTGACGGCCTTGAGACTCTGTTCGAGTTCGTTGCCGATCGTATCAAACGGTACATTTTCGAGCCTCATCAGAATACGGCTCACGCTTTCCTGCAGCCGTTCAAATGAACCGGGAACCGTGGGAACCACCTGTGCACCGTTTCTGGTGGTCAGAGTCGCCTTGGGAGCATCCGCAATAAACACAAGGTTCACCATCAGCTGCCCGGTGAGCAGGTTGGCGCTCTGGAGCTGGGCACGCAGGCCGTGCCGTTCCACCAGGGCTTTGATAAACAGACCGGGGTCGTTGTTAAAAACCTTCAGAATTTCTTCTCTGTTGGAAAAACTCATCCGCTCCGGCTCAATGGCCACGGTTACCGGCGCTACGAATTTTTTTTGTTCAAGGTCGAATTCCAGCTTAAGATCAACAACTTCTCCCATTTTTATACCGTAGAGTTCGACGGGTGCGCCGATTTGCAGGCCACGTACTGATTCATCAAAGAGGAGGGTATAGTAGTTACGGATCCTGTACCGTTTTTCCTGGATGGCATTCCGGTCGGCGTAGAGATAGAACGTCTCGTTCTCGGGTGCTTCCTCTCCGGGTTCGGCATCTTTGGGCAGATCAAAGGCCACACCGCCGTTGATTATTGACACCATGGACTGCGTGTCGATTTTCAACCCCTGAGCACTGAGGGATACATCAAAACCGCTGGCATTCCAGAACCTCGTGTTTTTCGTTACCTTGGTAAAGTGAGGGGCGTCAACAAAGATCATGATATCAACACCGCTGTTCTTTTCACTCAGGCTGTAGCTCACCACCTGACCCACCTGAATCTGCCGGTAGTACACCGGTGAACCGATATCAAGAGATCCCAGCGAGTCCGCAGTGATTTTAAAAAATCTGCCGGGATGATCAAAGGTGACGACCGGCGGTGTTTCCAGTCCGGTGAAGTCATGAGTCGGTGTACCGTTCCGGCTGCCGTCGATCCCGATGTAGGCGCCGGACAACACGGTTCCCAGACCGGTGACCGAACCGCCGCTGATGCG
>JAAYDD010000366.1 GCA_012729435.1 Desulfobulbus sp. | reverse complement strand
TAAAAGCACGTCTTGTCGGCACATCGAACCAGAGCTCTTTATGATAACTTTTCATAGTTCAAAAACAAAAAAAAGAATGGATACAGCCATCAATCAGTATTACTGGAGGCAATCTGACGAAAATCCGGTTCGACTAACAGAAAGGCATCAAGTATGACCGGGTCAAAGTGACTTCCCTTTCCTTCCAGCATAATTGTCATAGCCTGTTCATGATTCATGGAGTCTTTATAAACACGTTTGGAGATCAGTGCATCATAGACGTCTGCCACAGCCATAATCCGACCGGCAAGAGGAATATCATCACCAGCCAGTCCCCGTGGATAACCGCTCCCGTCATATTTTTCATGATGACTGCCGGCAATATCTTTTGCACAGTTAAGAAAAGATGTGGGTTGTCCTGCCATCTGTTCTAAATTGGCTATGACCTCTTCACCATACAGCGTATGCTTCTTCATGGTCTCGAACTCTTCTTCAGTGAGCCTGCCGGGCTTAAGCAGAATAGAGTCACGAATGGCCACTTTTCCAATATCATGCAATGGAGCTGATTTCCATAACAAGGTGATATAGTCACTGGTGAGCACATCTGAAAAATGTCCCTGTTGCGCCAGAGTTCTTGCAAGTATCTGAACATAGGCCCGGGTGCGTTGAATGTGGTTTCCTGTTTCCGGGTCTCGATACTCGGCCAGCTCACCCATGGCCTCAATGATGACATCCTTTAACAGTTCCGCTTCATGGGTGCGTTCTTCCACCAATCGTTCAAGATTGGCCCGATAAGAGCGGAGCTCAAGATGAGTGCGAACCCGTGACAGCAACTCCACCCCTTTGAATGGTTTTGTCACATAATCAACACCGCCGATGGTAAATCCTTTTGCCACGGCTGCTGATTCCGTTCGGGCAGTAAGAAAAATTATCGGAATAGAACTGGTCGCCTCGTCTTTTCCCAGTTCTTCAGCAACCTCAAATCCGCTCATTCCCCGCATCATCACATCCATAAGGATAAGTTGCGGCTGGGTGGTTGCAATACGTCCCAGTGCCTGTTCACCGGAGGTGGCATAAGCAAAATCACAGTCGAGTTCACGAAGGTGCGTGATGGCAAGCTGTATATTCTCCAGCCCGTCATCAACGATGAAGATCAACGGCTTTGCTGATTTCATGACGGTATACTGCGCGGGAGCAATGCGGCAAGCAGGGCAAACACCCGCTCTATACCTTGAATATTGAGCTCCTGCACATGCAGGAGTAATTCTTCACCCATGTTGCCTAACACAGGATGGGGTGCAATCCTGCCGTGTCTGATCATGGCGGCGGCAAATGCAGCAACGTCCGCAAGCCGACCTGAGGAAACAGCCTGTTGGCGTTCTTTTTCGAGAGCATCATTCCAGACAGAAACAATCTGTGTGAGTTGAACTTCACATTTCCTGTCAACATCCGCATCTTCTACTGCCCCGTTCTGCCTTTCAGGGACAGAGCTGATAAAAAACTCAACTGTTTCCTTAAGAGCTTCAAGATGAAAAGGTTTCTGTAAAAAGCCATCAAACAAAGACTGATATTCCGGCTTTTCCAACAGTTCACCGGTCATGCATACCACAGGAATCGATGCGGTTACCGGATTTTGCCGTATCTTTCGAACTGTATCGCGGCCGTCGAGTCCTCCGCTTAAATTGAGATCCATAAAAACAAGATCCGGTCGATCAATCTGTATGATCCGCAAGGCATCTTCACCAGTACCCGCTGTTTGAACAACATACGAAGTACCATGAAAAATTGCGGTAAACATCTCTTTTATAATATCGACATCATCAACGACCAGAATCCTTCTCTTTCCTTGCGGACCTGAATCCGGGGTTTTCGCCTCACTCCGTTCAGTCATCGTTTCCCCATGTACAGCCGGCAGATGGAGATGAATGGTGAACCGTGTTCCCTGTCCCACAGTACTGTGCAGTTCAATGTTTACTCCCATTAATGCTATCAATCGGCCGCACAGCGTTAAACCAAGACGAACACCTTCATACTGTCTGATGCCCCCATTATCATCATGAGCGAACAGTTTACATATTTTTTGCTGCTCAGACGGCTGAATACCTATTCCTGTATCCTGAACAATAAAACGCACGTTATAATATCCCGGCTGCGTTGACGAGGGGATACCTTCAATCAGCAGTTCCACCGAACCCTGATGAGTAAATTTCAACGCGTTGCTTATCAGATTTTGCAGGACCTGACGCAATCTTGCACCGTCACAGATAAAAGCTTCAGGCAGCTGTTCTGCAACAGTTACAAGGAGTTCAACACCCTTTTCTTCTGCCCGGCTTTCAAATAGACTCTCAACTGTGCTGACGAGGGTGGACAGTTGCATGGTGCCAGTTGAAATCTGCAGTCGTCCGGAGTCTATTTTTGACAGGTCCATAATGTCATTTAAGAGAGATACAAGCGCCAGACTGCTTTTATGAATATTGGTCACAAAACGCTGCTCTCTGGATTCAAGTCTGCTTTTGGCCAACATCTCAGAATAACCGATGATGGCATTCATCGGTGTGCGCAGTTCATGATTAATATTGGCAATGATTTCATCTGTCATCCGCTTTGCCAATATCTTGTCATTGTGCAAGTCCCCGGCTCCCTCTGAATCCTTGTTCTCCATCGTTTCAGGTAAGCCGTACCAAATTCCCTGGTCATTGTTCCCATTGCGGACAATGACCAGTTTTCCATGATTGAGAACGTGTTGCTCAACCGGCTGGTTGTTGACTGTGACGGCTGAACCGGTGCACGGTATCTCGTCTTGTTGATCAGCTATTCTTTGTGACGCCAGGGTATCCAGACGTTTTTCCAGATCCGGATAAAAGGCGCAGATCTGATTTCCTGTCAAAGACGTATCCGGATGAGCCTGTCGGATTGCGTGGTTGGCCGTTACAATCACTCGGCTGCTGTCAAACCGGGCTATCGGAAGCGGAGCATGATCAATAACCTCCTCGGCCACCTGCAGACGATTCTGCACATCACGATACCGGTTTTTTAAACGCCGGTAACGCACCCCGAACCAGCCGGTCATGGCAAACAGCATGGAAAGAAGAATCAGGAGAAGAGATATCCCCCGCGAAACCGGCTGATCAGATCTCTGCGC
>JAAYDD010000365.1 GCA_012729435.1 Desulfobulbus sp. | reverse complement strand
GTAACCCTTGTGGAAAAGGATGCCCAGCTTGGCGGGAAAGCGCTGAACTGGCGGAAGATGTTTCCCACCGCCTATCCTTATACCGAGCTCGAACCCTGTAACATCAACGATCTTATTGCAGCAGTACAGGCAGACAGCAAGATTACGGTTAAGACGAGCTGTGAAGTTGCTCGCATCAGCGGTGCCCCCGGTGAATTTAATGTCACCTTTAAGGAGGCGGGGACAAAAACAGAGTGGGATGCCCCGGCTAAGGTGACGACAGAGGAACAGGATCGCATCACCAAGGGTGAGATGGAAGATCCGAATAAGGATTATCAGAAGTATACAACGAAAAACCCTGATGGCGAGTTGTTCGGTGCCGTTGTTCTTGCAACCGGATGGGTCCCCGCAGATGTCTCTGAGTACGAGCACCTGGGGTATGGCAAACTTGCAAATGTAGTTACGAATGCGGAATTTGAGAGGCTGGCCAAAGACGGCAAGGTCCCAGCCCGGGTCGCCTTTATTCAGAGTCCTGGTGGCAAGGACAGTGACGCTGATTTTCCGTACTGCGGTTCCGTCACCTCAATGGTTGCACTGAAGCAGGCAAACTATGTTGTTGAGGACAACCCGGTTGATGGGAAGGCTTACATTCTCTATCAGCACATGCGTACTCCCGGTAATGCTGAACTTTTTTATAAGAACATGCAGGCACGGGATAATGTGTTCATGACAAAGGCAGCTGTTACCAAGGTCACCTCCGCAGGTAACTCGCTTCTGGTGGATGTCGAAGACAACCTGATCGGTGAAGATCTGCAGCTTGAAGTGGATATGGTCGTTCTCGCAGCTGGAATGGTGCCAACCACTGCTAATGAAAACGTCATCAATCTTGCTTACAGACAGGGGCCTGCATTCAGTGATCTTGGTCTGTTTGACGGGTATGCTGATTCCAACTTTATCTGCTTTCCGTACGAGACCAGACGCACAGGCATCTATAACTGTGGTGGTGTACGAAGAGCAGAGACCATGGAAGAGACCATTGATGACGCCATGGGCGCTGCACTGAAGGCTATCCAGTGTATTGAATCAGCAAACCGCGGTGTCTCTGTTCATCCGCGATCAGGAGATCAGACGTATCCGGATTTCTTCTTCCAGCGTTGCACACAGTGTAAGCGGTGTACAGAAGAATGTCCGTTTGGTGCCCTGGATGATGATGAGAAGGGCACGCCTCTGCCGAACCATACCCGTTGTCGTCGTTGCGGTACCTGTATGGGTGCCTGTCCGGAGCGTATCATCAATTTCGCTGATTACAGTATTGACATGATCGGTTCAATGGTGAAGTCCATTGAAGTGCCTGACGACGATGAAGAAAAACTGCGGGTTGCTGTCTTTGTCTGTGAGAATGACGCCTATCCTGCGATTGATATGTCGGGTATGCATCGCAATAAGATCAACAGACTGGTGCGGTTTATTCCGGTCCGTTGTCTCGGATCAGTGAACATGGTCTGGATCAAAGATGCGATGTCTTCAGGTATGGACGGTGCTCTTCTGCTCGGTTGTAAGTACGGTGATGATTACCAGTGTCACTTTGCAAAGGGATCAGAGATTGCCACCAAGAGAATGGAAAACATCGGTGAAACTCTTGGATCGCTTGGCCTTGAGCCTGAGCGTTGCGGCGTGCGAGAGATTGCGATTTCTGACTATGACAAACTTCCGGCAATAATAGATGAGTTTGTTGAGGAGATCATCGCCATGGGGCCGAATCCGTTCAAGGGATTCTAAGTGGAACATGCACCATATGCCGTCATCTTATCTGTCGAGGATGACGGCTATCCAATTTGCCGTACTGGTAAGATGGCATGATGTGGTGATTTTTATAGTTTACGACAGGAGGAACTCATGTCTATGCACGTGCAACCTGATGTTGAATTTATAAAAGCTCTAAAAGAGGTTGGTGGCGATACGTTAAAACAGTGCTACCAGTGTGCAAGCTGTTCAGTGGCCTGTCAGGTTTGTACTGACAGTAACCCATTTCCACGAAGACAGATGGTTCTTGCCAACTGGGGTCTTGCTGAAAAGGCCATCATGGATCCTGGTGTCTATCTCTGTCATCTGTGTGGAGACTGTACTGAAATATGTCCTCGCGGGGCAAGGCCCGGTGATGTTATGGCAGCCATTCGCGCCTATGCATATCGCGCACTGGGCTGGCCGAAGGCATTGGCTGATCTCTGCAGTTCTGCGAAGAACCTTCCTATGCTCATCGGCATACCTTCTATTGTGATCTTTGTGTTGTGGCTTATCTCTGGCGGTATGCATATCCCCTCCGGTGAGCAGTTTGCTAAAGTTGGCTATACCCAGTTCTTTGGACATTGGGACTTTAAGTGGCTGTCAAAGAATGTGCTGTTCATTGACATTATTTTTCTGACCGCCGCCGGCATTGCTGTGACCTCGGTGTATAAAGGTGTTTCGCGGCTGTGGAAAGGAATGTCAGCAGCAGCCGGCCTGACTGAGGTGCCGTACCGGCCCTCGGTTGTACAGTTTGTTAAGCAGTTCCTGTGGCCGGCTCTCGTTGAAATTCTTCAGCATTCCCGGTTCAAAAAATGTACTGCTCATGCTGATCGTGTGCGGGGCCATCTGCCATTGGTTTTTGCCTTCATCGGTCTGTTCTTTGTGACCTGCTATTCCATGTTTACCCAGGACGTAATAGGCATATTTATTCCATCAATGCATGGTCCGATTTCCATGTGGAATCCTGTCAAATGGTTAGCTAACGTTGCGGCAGTCGCCATGATCGTCGGAATCGGCATTCTCTGGATGAACCGAAGCAGGATGGAGGCGACCGGAAAAGCCAGAAATACCTTTTATGACTGGTTTTTGATTTGGATCATAATGGGAGTCGGTGTAACCGGATTGGGTGCTGAACTGTTAAGATTGGTAGGAATTCCTTCATTGGGATATATTGTCTACTACCTTCACCTTATTTCTGTAGCCATGCTTTTTCTCTACATGCCGTACACCAAATTCGCACATAT
>JAAYDD010000364.1 GCA_012729435.1 Desulfobulbus sp. | reverse complement strand
ACCGACTATATAATAGCCCTCAATGAAACGACCGTTCTCATCATAGAAAAAACAGCGATCAAAGTCACCATCCCAGGCAATACCAAGATCTGCCCGGTGTTCCCGCACAGCCCGGGCAGTGGCCTCACGTTTCTCCGGTAGGAGCGGGTTAGGAACACCATGGGGAAAATTTCCGTCCGGTTCGTGCTGAAGACGGATAAAGGTAAAGGGTAAATGTGGCGCCAGCAGGTCGATGATCGGCCCTGCGCAACCGTTACCTCCGTTGACCACCACCTTCATTGGCCGCATGACCCGGCAATCAACAGCTGTCAGCAGATGACGAAGATAAGTATCTTTGTCAGTTGCCTCAACATAACTCCCGCCCCTGTTCACCCTGCGCTCAGCCAGGGTCTCCCGCCACTGGGGATCAGTCACCATCTTGGCAATCTCAAGCAGGCCGGAGTCAGCAGAAACCGGACGGGCCTCACGCTGGACAAATTTCATGCCGTTATACTCTGCAGGATTGTGACTGGCAGTAATCATAATGCCCCCGCCCACCCCATCTGCAGCCTGACTGAAGACAGCGTGGTACACCTCTTCTGTACCGCACAACCCCAGATCAATGACATCTACTCCCTGATCAAGCAATCCGGTTACAACGGTCCTGGCAAGCAACGGACTGCTCAGACGCATGTCACGACCGACAACTATCTTTTGAATCTCATAGTGGTCGGCAAAGGCAAGAGCTATGTGCCGGGCGATATGCTCATCAAAATTATCCGGAATTTTGCCGCGGACATCATAAGCGGTGAAGCAGGGAGGGAGAGATTTCATAACATCTGTATCCTAAAAAGAGCGTCCTGAAAACATATCACGGCTGCCCTGTCTTTTCTGGCTCAACTTTCTTTTCTGTCGGTTTACCTGACAGAAGATCCCCTGTAATTGCGGGTTTTTTAGGGGTCAACTGAGCACGAAGCCGGGGATCATCAATAAACACATGCAAGAGCGTCATCCCCTGGTGAAAATAAGGTGCACAGTACGATGAGTGTATGAGGTCATTATTTGCCGACAGGCTGGAAGCCAAAAACATGTATGCCAGCGTGCTGATCAACGCAGCCTGACAGCCGCCAAGCACCATACCGGCGAACCGATTCAACCAACCCGCAAGAATCACTTGAATAAAACGATGCAACACTTTACGCATCATTGCAAAACAAAAAACAGCCATGATAAAAAGAATGGCGAAACCGCAGAAGAAGAGTACCTTGGGATTACCGACAGTTGGTTCAGCTCGCGACAGAAGCGTGCCGGCATACTTTCCGGCAACAATGTAACTTCCGGCCAGCGCAAAAAATCCGGCCAGTTGCCGTATCAGGCCGACCCAAAGGCCACGCAGCATAAAAATGCAGAAGATCGTCAAAACTGCAAGATCAAAATAATTCAGTTCACTGACAGCTGGCATAGGGTATATGCTGATAAAGGCCACCGGCAGACTCCATCAAATCCGTTGGAACATCTGCGGGGACAGATTGTCGTTTCTATACGGCTCCGGACCGTGTGCATGATAAAAAAACGCTGCAACCCGTTCATCACAAACGCAAGTTGATTATACAGGATGCATAGGTGAAGACAACTACTTATCCGGTGCAGCTCCGGCATTATCTTGAGCCGCTCTTTACAAACCTACGGAGTTTAAGCTCAGAATGGCAGGTCTTTGCTCCACCTTCATGTTACCTGGCACTGCTCGATCTGCATCTGCTCCGGCCATTTCTGAACCAAAGCATACAGGACAGCGTACTCACTCATCTGCTTACTCCGGAAGAATCGAAGATCTTTCACAACTTCACCTATGCTAAACGCCAATTGGAATGGCTGGGTGGACGCATTGCCGCCAAGTACGCCTTGCACAGGGTCCGATGTGCAACAAAGAACGTCTCATCTCGGCTGCTTATGCACTCCATCCTTCCAGACCGGCATGGCAGACCGCAGGTAATTCCAAGGCCGGCGGAAAGCCCGGCAGCATGTGTCTCCATCTCGCACAGTTCAGGATATGCAGCCGCCATCGCCTGTATCAAGGGTGTGTGCGGCGTTGACATCCAGCAAAAAACACCCGTCCTGCATCGGGTGCAAAAACGGTTTGCAGATAAGGAAGAGATAGACGCCTTTGGAGCGTTTCCGCAATCATCACTCACCCGCCTCGGTCTGTTATGGTCAGCCAAGGAGGCAATCAAAAAATGTCTGCTGCCGGAACATCCCTCCTTTCTCGGGACTGTCAAACTTGTGTCGGTCTGTTATCTGGAACAGGAGAGGATCTGGACAGGACGATTCAGCCTCATCCACCCGGTCCGCGATCATGTCATGGTGCGGATGGGTGAAATGGATCAGCATCTGATCGCCTGTACCTGGGGAGAGAATAATGCCTGAACTGCCAGAAGTTGAAGTTGTCCGTCGCGGTTTACTGCCGTATCTTTCCGGTAAAACAGTGACTGCGGTTGCCACCAGCAAACATCGATTGCGCCACCCCGTTCCTGTCGACCTGCTCACCAGGCATATTCATGGACAGACCTTTCTTACCGTTCATCGCAGGGCCAAATACCTCTTACTGCGAATGACGAACGGGGCGGTCCTGGTCATCCATCTGGGAATGACCGGCAAACTGTCTGTGCTGCCTCTGTCAACGGCTTTCCACAAGCATGATCATCTCCTGCTGTCGCTTGACAGCGACAGTGAGCTTCGGCTCAATGACAGCCGGCGCTTCGGCACGATCATGGTCTGGCCTGCTTCAGAAGCCCTAACTCTTGAACGCTCATTTTTTGCAAAAACAGGTATTGAACCCTTTGACCCGGGTCTGACAACCGACCATCTGTACACCCTTTCCTGCAAACGGGTGCTGCCGATTAAATCCCTGCTCATGAACGGTCAGCTTATTGCCGGAATTGGTAATATCTACGCCAATGAGATCCTGTTCGCCGCCCGGATTCACCCGGAAACTCCGGCCCGATTTCTACATCGGAACGACTGGCAACGTATCATTGTTGCGACTCGGCAGATTTTACAGGAAGCCATTGAAGCCGGCGGCTCCACCATTGGTGACTTTCTCAATGCCAGCGGCCATCCGGGTTATTTTCAATTTCATTTCAAAGTGTATCGTCAGGAAGGTACAGCCTGCCCGATTTGTGCGCATTCCATCGTTAAAATGACTCTGGCGGGAAGGGCAACCTACTTCTGTCCCTCCTGTCAGCCGGCACGCACATGATGTCGCAAAACAGAGACTCGACGTCTTCTTGATATACCAGGATTTTTGTTCGTCAACCGATCATCTCTGTCTTCATATTGCGACAGAAAATATCTTCAGTCTTTATACAGAGACGGTACAATATGGTGTCGGTTCAACAGCTTATAAAAATCTGTCCGATTACGTTGCGCTAAGCGTGCGGCTTGTGAAACATTACCCTGAGTTGTTTGCAGCAACTGGATGAGATACTGCTGCTCAAACTGTCTTTTGGCTTCGGAAAGAGGTAGAATCTTTTTCTGATGCTGTTTGATGGCATCGTAGAGCAGGTCCTCGGTTATCAGAGGTGAGGTCGCCAAGGCAACAGCATTTTCAACCACATTAAAAAGCTGTCTGACATTTCCCGGCCACTCGGCCTCAACAAGAATCTGCATGGCCTCAGGGGTAAACCGCTTTTCCTGGCCGTCCTTTTTTTCAGTGAGAACGGACGCAAAATGCTCGGCTAAAAGCGGGATGTCTTCTTTACGCCTATGAAGCGGGGGCAACTCCAGACTAACGACATTGAGCCGGTAAAACAAATCTTCACGAAAGGTATTTTCCCGGATAGCCTCTTCCAGATTTTTGTGGGTTGCTGAGATAATGCGAACATTGACCGGTACCGGTTGTGAGCTGCCAACCGGTCGGATCTGCCGATCCTGCAGAACCCGCAAAAGCTTCACCTGGATATGCAGCGGCATATCGCCGATTTCATCAAGAAACAGGGTACCATTATCAGCCGATTGAAACAGACCTGCATAACTTTTTACAGCACCGGTAAATGATCCTTTCACATGGCCAAAAAGTTCTGACTCAAGTAGGGTTTCCGGGATGGCAGTACAGTTTACCGGTATAAAAGGCCCGTCTTTATAACGACTGGCCTTATGAATGGCAATGGCCAGCAGTTCCTTTCCCGTGCCGCTCTCTCCGCGGATGAGAACTGTGGCATCAGTCTCGGCAACCAGCTTTGCCCTGGAGAGCAACTCCTCCATGATCGCACTCTGGCTGATGATACCCTGCCGCCACTCGTCACGTTCTTCGGCAGTTTCTCCTCCCCAGCCACCAGTAACTTCAATGGCCTTGGCAACCTCTTTTAACAGTGCTGATCCTTCTATCGGTTTCGTTAAAAAAGAAAAAACACCCTGCCTTGTCGCCTCAACCGCCTCTGGAATTGAACCGTGCGCTGTAATGATAATAACAGGGACCGATTTATTCAGGTTGCGGATGGCTTCAAACAACGCCAAACCGTCAATTCCGGGCATACGGAGGTCTGTAAGTACCACATCAGGTTTAAACGCTGAAAACGTTGCCAGCGCTTCTTCCCCACTGGCAGCAACGGCAACATCGTAATTCTTGCTCTGGAGGCGCAATTTCCACAAGCGCAACAGATCTGTTTCGTCGTCAACCAATAAAATCCTGTACGAGCGCGCCATCTTACCGCTCCCTGTTTTTGATAATACTTTCTATGTTTTTCAACTGCTCTAGTTGCCGTTCGAGCTCATTAATTCGCGCCTGGTCCTGGCTGGCGCTTCTTTCCAGACTTTCGACGCGTTCCATCAGTTCCTTCTTCTCTGCAGCCAGTCCTTCAGTTTTATCGGTCTGCTGACTGCTTTGTCGCCAGCGAATGATCTGCTCCCGGTCTATCCTCTCCATCAGAAGTAAAACCCCCTGAAGGCTTGGAGGCTTCCCCTTATACTTCTTAATGTATCTGGAAAGCATCTCCTTCCCGTTTTTGAACTGCTTGTACGACGCATGCGGATGCAAACTCAAACAAACAGTGCGTAGAACATTATCTGCATTTTCACCAGCAGCAACCTGTTCAGATACGGACTGATATTTATCAGCAAACTCGCGCCGGGTTATTTTTTCATTATCGGCAAGGCAGGTGAGAATGGTATCCGCCTCTGACGCCTGGACAACAAGTTGCTTTCTGGGAAGCTGCCCTTTTTTATTCTGAACCATTTCCGCACAACCGCTGACCAACAGAAAAATCAGGAGGGCAGCGAACACACTCATTTTCTTCATGTAATTCCTTTTCATACACTAGGCAGACTGATTTCGAACCGGGCTCCCTGAAGACTGGGCAACAGTCGCAGAGTACCACCACAACTTTCAATATACTCTTTACTCACAGCAAGTCCAAGGCCCGAACCCTTTACTGCGGATCTGCTTTTCTGTGCCCCCTGGTAAAACGGCAGAAAAATCTGTGCACGATCTTCGGCACTGATTCCAGGGCCTGTATCCTCTACCACGAGATGAAGATTTCCTCCTTTTTCAGTCATTGTAATGCTGATAGACCCGTAATCAGGAGTAAACTTGACAGCGTTAGCCAGTAGATTATCAATAACCGTCTTCAGCTGTTTCGGATTGGCAGTCACAAAAAGAGACCGTAAGTTCATTGTCAGCTGAATATTCCGCGCCAGCATGGCGTTGCGATGATCTTCAGTAACCTCTTCCACCAGCTTGTCCACTTGGACCTGCTCAAGGTCCATGGGCAGCTCACGGGCCTGCGCCATGTTAAAATCCAGTATATCCTGAATAAGTTTCTGCAGTTTTCTGCAATTGTTGTCGAGAATACCGACAACCTCAACCTGATTCTCATTCAGCGGGCCAAGCAGCCCATCTTTTAACAGTCCCGCTCCCTCCTTGATGGAGGACAAGGGCGTTTTCAACTCATGTGAGATATGCGCCAGCATCTTCACCTTCTCTCGATCCAAAACCCGAAGCCGCTTGCGCAGCCAATCGAGTTTCGCTCCAAGGGTCTCCAGATCACGGGGACCGGAGATTTGGATTGGAGTGGAAAAATCACCCTCACCCAACAACTCAATGCCGCGATCCAGCTGTCTTACCGGTTTATTGATGAGAGAAATGAACAGAACCACGAGAAGCACACTAAAACCTATCAATCCGGATATCTGCCAGGCCAGAGTTGTCTTATTCACGCGAACCCGGTCCTTGAGCGCCTCGACCTCCTGTGTCATCAGGTGATTGCTCATATCCTCCAGCCTGCCGACAAGCTCACCGATTCCCACGTACTCATCCAGAATTGTCTCGAGCTGCTGTTTCTTCGAACCTTTCCCTTCTGCATCTACAGCCGGGACGACCAGCAGCTCACTAATTGTCATATGCTCATTGAGTGCAGTCTCCTGATGGATCACGTCAGGGCTGAGAGGACTACCACTCTCGAGAAGAGCGCTGACCACCCGTTGTTCCTTTATCTGCAGTTCTTCAATGAACGGTGCCAGCTCATTATCTGTATTCAGTCCGACAAACTGTCGCAGCAGATCAACCACTTCATGGTGCCGCAACTCGACATCTTCCAGATGCTCTCTCTCCTCTAAAACTGCAAACAGACGTGCTGATCGCTCCTGGCGCAACAGCAGGTCACCCACCTTTCTGCAGCTATCAATACGGGCAACAGACCGGTACACTGCCACCGCACTCTGCTGGACCATACCATTGAGAATATGGATAGAACTGACGAGGGCAACGATCAGTGGCAGGGCCACAAAAATAAAACCGGTCAATAACAACGATAAAAATGAGCGCGGATGATAGAGCCGATTCACAGATCCTCACTTACCAAGGCCGGGCCAAGGTAGACGTTGTCCAGATAAATAACCTGAGCACTGGGCTGCTGGATCACAAACAGACCAAATCCCTCGATATGTTCCATGTCCATTGTCCGTCCTTTAGGTGCCGCCGCGACCTCATCGAGTGAAATGGCAAGGTCGTTCCATCCTGATTCAATGCTAAACTGGTGATTATAGCGGTCATTATACTTCATCCCATACTTTTTATGGTGCACATCATGAATCCGTGCATTCAGCATTAGCGGCGTTGATTTCGGATTGTACACACTAAAATACAGGGTTTGAAAACCACGCCAGTCATGGGGAAAATAAAAAAGAGCCACTCCTGAGTACTTGTTTGTTGATAACTGCACCCGAGCCGCCCGGCGGCCATGTCGAACTATATCAGATTCAGTCTGCAGCTGATTACTGTGATCCCATCTGTATCGTTCAAAGGGGGTCTCAAAATCAGCAAGAACAGGGAATTGCTGTCGGGCCAAATACTCATCAATCAACGCTCTGCCGAGCGGCCATATGGCAATCAGGATCGCACCAATCACCACAAGTCGCACAAAAAACCTTAGCCAATAACGTGCCAGAATTCCCGTTCGAGCAGCAAAAGAATAGGCAAGCAAACAGCCGAGCTGATTCCGCACGACATCTCCCGCATCCGGAGACCGGTTGTTTCCGAAGGTCTGTAAAAACTCGACAGCTACACCCAGAAAAAGAACTGTAAAAAAGATGAACAAGAACTCAACAAGCGGGAATAACATTGTTTTT
>JAAYDD010000363.1 GCA_012729435.1 Desulfobulbus sp. | reverse complement strand
TCGGTTCCTTCAAAGGTTCCGGTGACATCGGTTACTCCGCCGACAATGCCATGGTACTGCTCCCCCGATGGGACCCCTTTGCCGATACTCCTCCGACGGATCGGTGCAACGAGCTCTGGCTGGTTGCCAGTCGTGAACAGAGTCCCGGAAAGGTAGCTGCCTACCGGCTTGATTTCCCGTTCTGGGGATTTATAGAAGAAGCGGCTTCAATGTGAAAGTCCACTCTGCCAGCTTCTTATCTGTGCCAGTGCCAGCTCAGCCCGGAGCTGACCGCGTATTTTCTTCCGCACTTTCCGGCCCGGCAGAGGTGGAAACAGACCAAAATTGATATTTGATGGCTGAAAATGGGCAGGATCCGAAGTGGTGAGATAGCTGAGTAAGGAACCGTGCGCCGTTCCAGCCGGAGGGGACACCATCTTCTCTCCCAGAGCCATTCGTCCGGCATTGATCCCGGCAATCAGCCCCATGGCTGCGGATTCGATATACCCTTCAACCCCACTCAACTGTCCGGCGATAAAAAGATGCGGGGCCTGTTGACACTGCAACGTTTCCCGGAGTACCCGAGGGGCGCACACAAAGGTGTTGCGATGGACTGATCCAAGTCGAAGAAACACAGCCTGCTCAAGACCTGGAATGGTGCGAAACACCCGCTGCTGTTCACCATGAGTGAGCTTGGTCTGAAAACCGACAAGATTATACATGGTACCGGCCCGATTTTCAGGACGAAGCTGTACCACCGCATGAGGAACGATACCGGTGATCGGGTGTGCTAAACCCACTGGTTTCAGAGGCCCGTAACGTAGAGTATCCTCTCCCCGGGCGCACATGACCTCAATGGGCAGACAGCCTTCAAAGTAACCGGGATCTTCAAACGTGTGAAACGGCACGGTTTTGGCCTCAAGCAACAGGCCGATAAACCGCCGATATTCCGTCTCGTTCATGGGACAGTTCAGATAATCACCGGCTCCGGTCTCGTCCCACCGGGACTTGCGATAGACAACAGAATAGTCCAGACTTTCAGCATCAATGACCGGGGCAATGGCGTCATAAAAGGCAAGGTGCTCACTGCCGGTTAACGCACGCAACGCTTCTGCAAGACTCCCGGTCAGCAGCGGTCCGGCAGCTAAAACCACCGGTCCGTCATTCTGCTCCGGCAGCTCTTTCACCTCCTGCCGATGTACCGTGATAAGAGGGTGCGATTCAATTGCGGACGTCAGCCGGGCGGCAAAATGTCTCCGGTCAACCGCCAATGCAGTACCCGCAGGTACCGCATTGGTATCGGCGACCCGCATGATGAGTGAACCCAGTAACCGCATCTCTTCTTTCAGCAACCCGGCCGCAGTATCAACGTTGTTCGATCGAAAGGAGTTCGAACAGACAAGCTCACCAAGTTGTGTCATCTCATGGGCAGGGCTGAATCGAAGCGGTTTCATCTCATAAAGAGCAACCTTCACTCCGAGACGGGCAGCCTGCCAGGCGGCCTCACACCCGGCCAGCCCTCCGCCGATTACAGTTACTTGCGACATTTCACACATCTTCTTCTCTCTAAAAGTCTACAACGCAAGATATGTGCTGACATCCTCGTCGCAACTGCGGATTTTTGTACTGAACAGAATCAATAACGATAATGTTCCGGCTTATAGGGGCCGTCGATGGAGACACCGATATACTCGGCCTGCTCCGGAGTCAGAACAGTTAACTGAGCCCCGATCTTATCCAGATGGAGCCGGGCCACCTTTTCGTCGAGGTGTTTCGGAAGAACATAGACTTTATGTTCGTACCGTTCACTGTTTGTCCACAACTCGATCTGTGCCAACACCTGGTTGGTAAAAGAGTTGCTCATGACAAAACTGGGATGTCCGGTGGCACAACCAAGGTTGACCAGCCGGCCTTCTGCCAGAATTATCAGACGTTTGCCGTCCGGGAAGATGACATGATCAACCTGCGGTTTGATGTTTTCCCATGGCAGGTCGCGGATACCCGCAATATCGATCTCAGAATCGAAATGGCCGATATTGCAGACAATGGCCTGATCCGGCATGGCCTCCATGTGTGCACGGGTAATAACCCGGAGGTTACCGGTGCAGGTGACAAAGATGTTCCCCCTGGGCGCAGCCTCTTCCATGGTTACGACCCGGTATCCTTCCATGGCCGCCTGAAGCGCACAGATCGGGTCGATCTCCGTCACGAGGACAGTGGCACCCATACCACGGAGCGCCTGAGCGCAGCCTTTACCGACATCACCGTACCCCACCACAACCGCAATCTTGCCTGCAATCATCACGTCGGTTGCACGCTTGATACCGTCAAGTAACGATTCCCGGCATCCGTAGAGATTATCAAATTTCGACTTGGTGACAGAATCATTCACATTAAACGCAGGTGCCAGCAGTGTTTTCTGCCGAGTCATCTCATACAACCGGTGAACACCGGTGGTGGTCTCTTCAGAGATGCCGCGTATCTCCTGCATCAATTCCGGATATTTTTCATGCATGACCTTGGTGAGGTCGCCGCCATCATCCAGAATCATGTTGGGTCGCCAGTTATCGGGACCGAAGATGGTCTGATCAATGCACCACCAGAATTCCTCCTCGGTCTCACCCTTCCAGGCAAAAGTCGGTATACCGGCAACCACCATCGCAGCGGCAGCATGATCCTGTGTAGAAAAAATGTTACATGACGACCAGCGTAACTCAGCCCCCAGCTCCACAAGAGTTTCCATGAGGACAGCGGTTTGAATCGTCATGTGCAGACAACCGGCAATACGCGCACCTGTCAACGGTCTGCTCGCACCGAACTCCCGACGCAAAGCCATCAAGCCTGGCATCTCGGTTTCTGCAATGGTGATTTCCCTGCGCCCCCAAGCAGCCAAACTCAGATCAGCCACCTTGTAATCACTCATATCTCCACCTCTTTTTTATAGTCCGGCGGCAGCACGTAACGCATCCACCTTGTCCGTACGTTCCCATGTGAATTCAGGAAGCTCCCGTCCAAAGTGACCGTAAACCGCCGTCTTTGAATAAATAGGACGCAGCAAATCCAACTGTTCAATAATAGCTTTGGGGCGAAGATCGAAAACCTGGTCAATAACCTGTATAAGTCGCTCATCTGAAATCTTACTCGTACCAAAGGTTTTGACATTGATGGAAACAGGTCTGGAAATACCGATGGCATAGGCCACCTGCACTTCGACCTCGGAGGCCAAGCCTGCGGCAACGATATTTTTGGCAACATAACGCCCCATATACGATGAAGATCGATCCACCTTGGACGGATCCTTTCCGGAAAACGCACCACCACCGTGTGAACCGCGTCCGCCATAGGAATCAACAATGATCTTTCGACCGGTAACCCCGCAGTCGCCCACTGGTCCCCCTATCACAAAACGGCCGGTGGGATTGATAAAGTACTTGGTGTTGGCATCAACCATGGCAGCCGGAATGACCGGCTTAATGATCTCCTCCATGACCCCTTCCTTCAAATGCTCATATGTGATATCCGGGCTGTGCTGGGTGGAAAGCACTATTGCCTCAATGCGTTTGGGTACGCTGCCTGCATACTCGATGGTGACCTGGCTCTTGGCATCGGGCCGCAGCCATGACAAGATGCCGGCCTTGCGGACATCGGATTGACGTTTCATGAGCGCATGGGCATAGGTGATCGGCATGGGCATCAGCACGTCAGTTTCATCACAGGCATAACCGAACATCAGTCCCTGATCACCTGCACCCTGATCAAGGTCAAGTCCTGACCCTTCATTCACTCCCTGAGCGATATCAACAGACTGCTTGTCTATAGTGGTAAGCACGGCACATGATTGCCAGTCAAACCCCATATCAGAGGAGTTATATCCGATTTCTCGGATGGTCTGGCGTACAATATTGGGCATATCCACCCATGCTGTAGTTGTTATTTCACCGGCAATCAGTGCCATACCGGTGGTCACGAGACTTTCACAGGCGACACGGGCATATTTGTCCTTGGCAAGGATGGCATCAAGAATAGCGTCGGAAATTTGATCTGCAACCTTATCCGGATGTCCTTCTGAAACCGATTCAGATGTAAAAAGATGATGATTCATGAGTCTTCCTTAATGAAGAGGAAAGAGCCTTGCAGACGCACGACTCACACACAGTTAGTTGGTCAGGAACGAGACTGAAGCGTATCAGCTGATGGTAGCGACAGGCAGCAGTAAAGACGAATTCGCTGGCATCGGGAAACGTTTTTGTCCCTCATCCAAAACGAACAGCTGTTCAAGAAGATGAACAGATAAGAGAGAATTTATACTCAATCCGCAAAATTATTTCAATACCGTCTGCCAGGTGATTACCGGCAGCAGCTGATATATCGGACACCGCAAATCTTTTTCATTCTACTGCCGGCCACAAGAATACTGAGCTACAGATCGGTGAAAATACAGTGAACAAAAAAAACCGACCTGATCTACTTGGAGTCAGGTCGGAAAAGGAGAGAAGAGATGAAGAATTACCAAAGTAAATGCAAAAGATGGGCCATACTAATCCCATTTCCTCTGTTTCATAAAACATCTGTATTTTCAGATGGATACAAACGATCTGCAGGTGATTGTTTATCGTCAATTTCTCTGTAAAAAATCCAATATTTTATACCCGGATATTGCCGACACAGGATCAATTTACAAAGAACAGCAAAATATCAATATGATACCTCACCGCTTTTTTTTTACGAATAACTCATATTTTTGATACCTGCTGTGTAATTTTTACCCAGTTCATATCTGTTTGCCGCGGATCTCAAGCGGAATCATCCGTACCCGCAGAACACCCTCCTGCTCTGCAATTTTCTCCTGCACTTCCGCGGGAACAGGTCCGGCACAATCAATGATGTTGTAGCCGACTGTACCGTTGCTCTTGTTCGTGTAGTTCATGATATTGATATGCTCAGCACCTAAAATATTACTGATCATGCCTATCATCCCGGGCTGGTCACGATTTATGACTGTTAAACGTGTATGAACATCGACAGTGGGAATGGTTTCAATATTCGGAAAATTGACACTGTGAACGATATTACCGTATTCCAGATAGTTCTTCAGTTCCCTCACCGCCATGGTGGCACAGTTTTCTTCTGATTCCGATGTGGATGCCCCCAGATGCGGAGTAACGAGAATGTGCTCATGCCCAAGAAATTTTACCGACGGGAAATCAGAAACATGCCCGCGCAACTTGCCGCTGGCCAGAGCTGCAAGCACAGCATCTTCATCAACGATGGGGCCGCGGGCATAGTTGATCAGAACAGCTCCTGGTTTTACAAATTCGAGAAAATCTTTTTCCGTCACATAACCCAGGGTGTTTTTATTGAGCGGCATGTGGATGGAGATGAAGTCAGCCTGTGCCAACGCCTCTTTACGAGAACGGGCGAGAGTTACATCCGGGGAAAGATGGTGGATGTTATCAAGGGCCGGGAAAGGATCGAAACCAAAAACACGCATGCCATGGTGTAAACCGGCATTGGCAACGCCCACACCGATTTTGCCGAGACCGAACACTGCCATGGTCTTTCCGGCCATCTCTTCACCTTTAAATTTTTTCTTCCTGGCTTCCACTTCGCGGTTGATCTCATCATCATTCATGCCAGTTAATCCCTGACAGAACTCAATGCTCTTTTCCACATTACGCAGCCAGATACCAAGCGATGTGTATACCAGCTCAACAACGGCATTCGCATTGGCTCCGGGGGTATTAAAGACGCAAATGCCTTTTTCCGTCGCCTCTTCAACCGGAATATTGTTCACTCCGGCTCCGGCACGGGCAACCGCCAATAAATTCGGATACTGCGGCAGTTCGACCTTCGAACTGCGGACTACAATCCCCTCGGGATCGGTTTCATCCGGACTGACGAGAAAACGTGTGTCAAACAGCCTGAGACCTTCTTTGGCAATGGCATTGATGGTTTTAATTTTAAACTGTTTCATTCTGTTATCCTTAATTTCAAGAGTAAGAACATCGTCTCAAAGACAATCAGACCGACCTGCTGTCAATCCCCTTACACGATGTGCAGAACTTTATGGCTGCCAACAATGACCACCTTTTCAGTATGTCCGGTATATACACAGTGAACACGTCATGTGGTGACAGCTGGCAAAATCGGAAACCCTAGTGCAACGAGCTTTGTTCTGTCAAGGAAAATCAAGAAATTATATACGCTGACCCGATCATCATGATGAACTGTCGCCGTTGCACCGACTCAGATCAAAAACTCTGTGTTCTCTGTCAGATACCTGTGCATTGCCAGGGCCAATTTGGTTTCCCCCACCGCATGAATACGAAGTATGTCTGCTCCATGTTCCGCACAAAAAACAGAGAGTTGTGCAGTTATACAGTCACGACGTTCAACGGGAAGGCCTAACAGTCGCCCTAAGAAGGATTTACGTGAATGCCCGATAAGCACAGGGCAGCCATGCTGCTTCAGTGAGCAGATATTCTTTAGAATTACTAGATTATGTGCAACGGTCTTACCAAAACCGATTCCGGGATCAACAATAATCCTCTGCCGTGAAACGCCCCGAGCTTCCATCCACCTGATTCTCTGAGTAAAAAATTCATTGATTTCGGCAATCACATCCTCATAATGCGGAGCAAGCTGCATATCAGAAGGCGTTCCCTGCATATGCATAAGAACAACCGGTCCGTCAAAGGCACAAACCACATTGATCATATCCGGATCGTGACGCAGGGCAGAGATGTCGTTAATCATCGTTGCTCCGGCCTCAAGAGCGGCAAGAGCAACAGCAGCCTTTGTGGTATCAACAGAGATAGGGATAGCGCTCCGCTGTCGAATTTTGTGAATTGCAGGAATAACTCGTTTTAACTCTTCTTCCGCTTTAACACCTTCTGCAAAAGGACGGCTCGATTCTCCCCCGACATCTATGATATCCGCTCCTTCGTCCAGCAGCTGGTCTATGCGGGCATCCATGGCCGCTTCATCGAGCCAGAGTCCACCGTCAGAAAAAGAATCAGGGGTGAGGTTGAGAATTCCCATTATCTGTACCGGATGTTCCACCTGTCAGTCCTCCTCAACAAAAAAGCGGGATGCCTTCAGCTTATGAAGACTCCCGCTTCCAGTTGCTCGTCTCTCTCTTTTTCTAATAACGGACAACCGTTAAAATAACAGTTTATATCGTATGGCAGATCAGCAGAGAAGATGCTGTCAAGTCACTCATGCCTCCAGAACTTCCGGTTCTTCCGGAACCTCCTCACTCCTCTTGTGATCGTCTCGTAAATCCGCAATGATCCGGTCCAGATCTTCAAGAACTATGGTTTCCTTTTCAAGCAACTCATCGGCGATGGCTTTGAGGATATCCATATTATCCTGAAGCAGTCTGGTCACCTTGTCATTGGCCTCAACGATAATCTGCTTGACAGCCGCATCTATTTTCTGGGCTGTCTGTTCACTGTAATCGCGGTGCTGGGCGATTTCACGGCCAAGAAAGATATGTTCCTCCTTTTTACCATAGGCCAACGGGCCGAGCTCATCACTCATACCCCATTCGCACACCATCTTACGAGCGAGTTCACTGGCCCGTTCAATATCGTTGCCGGCACCGGTCGTAATCTCATTGAACACAAGTTTTTCGGCAACCCGTCCACCGAAAAGAATGGCTATTGAATTCAGGAGATATCCACGGGCATGGGTGTACTTTTCGTCCATGGGGAGCTGCATGGTTAAGCCAAGAGCCCGACCCCGTGGAATAATGGTCACCTTGTGAATGGGATCCGTTCCGGGCAACAGCCGGGCCACCAGGGCGTGACCGGCCTCATGATAGGCGGTGATCTCCTTTTCCTTCGGGCTGATGATCAGCGATTTCCGCTCTGCTCCCATCATCACCTTGTCTTTGGCCAGTTCCAGCATAGCAGCGTTGACTTCATTTCTTCCTTCGCGGGCAGCCATCAAAGCGGCCTCATTCACCAGATTTTCCAGATCAGC
Source organism: Desulfobulbus sp. (assembly GCA_012729435.1). GTDB lineage: Bacteria > Desulfobacterota > Desulfobulbia > Desulfobulbales > Desulfobulbaceae > Desulfobulbus. Next base: position 848 of record JAAYDD010000363.1, on the reverse strand, counting down.
ACCGGAAAAACCGGGTGTACCACGGGCAATAACCGCCATATCCACGTCAGCGGCCAATTTCGTCCTCTTTCCGTAGATTTCAAGGATCATCTCCCGACCCTTCACGTCAGGCACCGGAACCACCACCTGACGATCAAAGCGTCCGGGACGCAGCAGAGCCGGATCAAGAACATCCGGACGGTTTGTAGCGGCAATGATAATAACACCGTCATTACTTTCAAAACCGTCCATCTCGACCAGCAGCTGGTTAAGAGTCTGCTCCCGTTCGTCATGCCCGCCACCGAGACCGGCACCCCGGTGCCTTCCCACGGCATCGATTTCGTCAATAAAGATGATGCAGGGAGCATGTTTTTTTCCCTGATTGAACAGATCTCGCACCCGGGAAGCACCAACCCCGACGAACATCTCCACAAAATCGGAACCGGAAATGGTAAAAAACGGGACTCCTGCCTCCCCTGCTATGGCGCGGGCCAGCAGGGTCTTACCGGTCCCAGGAGCTCCGGCCAGCAGCACACCCTTCGGTATGCGGCCGCCCAGCTTGGTAAACTTTTGCGGATCACGAAGAAAATCGATGATCTCCTCGAGCTCCGCCTTGGCCTCGTCAACACCGGCCACATCTTTAAAGGTGACCTTCACCTCACCTTCGGCCTGCATTTTAGCCCGTGTTTTCCCAAAAGACAGTGCACCTCCCTTTCCCCCCATCTGCATCTGACGCATAAAGAAAATCCAGACACCTATGAGGAGCAGCATCGGAAACCAGGAGATAAAGATGGTCAGATACCAGGGGGTTTCTTCAGGTTTTTTCACTGAAATATCCACAGCCGACTCACGCAGCATCGGGATCAGAC
>JAAYDD010000362.1 GCA_012729435.1 Desulfobulbus sp. | reverse complement strand
TTGAGAAACTGACGCATACTCAACTCATCGTCGACAACCAGTATTTCGGCCATGTCTACCAGTGTGAAAACTTCAGGAAATCAATTGATTGACAGTTAATGTCAGTGTATCCGCAAGTAAAATACAAAGTCAAACACTATCCATACCGGTTTACATTCCGCCAAGGATCGTGTAGTAAGTTCCCACACCCTTTTGATCTTCAGTGGAACAGTCATACATCATGAACAATCAGGAACAGTTCGAACAACAGAGTCTCACTGAGCATTTACGCGAGTTACGATCCTGCCTGTTGATCTCTCTCGGAGCAGTTGCGATCTGCTTCATAGGTGCCTATTCTGTGGTTCAGCCCTTGGCGGACTGGTTTTTGCACCCGTTGCTTAAGGTGCTGGCTGAAGGAAAACCACTCATTTTTACCTCGTATCAAGCAGGGTTTTTTTTTATCTAAAACTTGCCCTGGTGTGCGGGGTTGTTTTTGCCAGTCCGGTTATATTCCTGCAGATCTGGCGTTTTGTTTCTCCCGGTCTGTATCGGCACGAAAAAAGAGTCATAATCCCATTTGCATTGATCTCAACCCTCTGCTTTCTTGGTGGAGCCGCGTTTGGGTATCTGATAGTCTTTCCAGCAGCTTTTAAATTCCTTCTGGGCTATTCCAGTGAGTTCCTTGAACCCATGCCCGCGGTCGAGGAGTATTTTTCGCTGGCACTGCGTCTCTTTATAGCCTTTGGGTTCATGTTTGAACTCCCGGTTTTTATGGTTTTTCTGGGTAAAATCGGGGTGGTCAGCCGATCATTTTTAAGTAAGAACCGGAAGTATGCTGTACTGATCGCCTTTATTGCCGCCGCGATCCTTACCCCCACACCTGATGTGGTGAATCAGTTGCTGATGGCGGGCCCGTTGATCCTGTTGTACGAAATCAGCATTGTGGCGGTTGGTCTCTTTGGCGGGACAACACTGGCAGGTTTCACAGCCAGGGTTCCGGCACACGAAGAGCCGTCTGAATCTTCTGATCCCCAATAGTGTAGAATCAGTCTTGATGAGCATCTGCCCGGCGGTTGCGGATACCCCCTCCAAGGTTTCTCCTTGCCGGAACATCAACTTTGTGTGTATTCTGAATGAGTTGTTAATCGTATTTTGTCCTGGAATTTTGTGCGACCTGTGTCGTCATGAATTGAATCCCTTCATCGGAGGAGGAACGTATGTCGTACATCGCTAATTTTGAGAAGGCTCTGGAAATCGGGCGTCCACCGAATATCAGAACACTCTTTCCCAACTCGCGTGCGCTTATTGTCAGCGGCAAGGTGATTGATCGGGCCATGCTGGCTAAGGGCAATGCCATGACTATTGCCGCCAACGGACGAAATCATCTGGTTATCCGGGGAGCATTACAGGCCGCGCAACGTGCCCATGCGGCGATCATCATTGAGATCGCCCGCTCCGAAGGGGGTGCCAATGCGTACTGTCCGGTCAACTATTGGAATATAGCCCGCCAGGTCGATGCTTTATGCAATGAGCTGGCCATTACAGTACCGGTCGCCATCCATGCTGATCACTACGGTATCAAAAAACCTGAGGATGTTCCCTTTGCGGCTGTTGAGATTCCAACTATTTTTGAAGCCGGAATCACCTCGATTGCCATTGATGCCTCACACATGGCTGATGCAGACAACCTTTTTGCGAGTATCGAGCTCTCCAGGTACATCCCATCATGGGCCGGACTGGAAACCGAGGTGGGTGAGATTAAAGGAAAGCTTGGTCTGTCGACCAAAGAAGAGGCTCTGTTTATCGTTCAGGGCCTGAATGCTCATGACATTTTTCCAGACTGGATAGCCCTGAATAACGGTACGACCCATGGTATCGAAGCCTCTGCCCAGGGCATTCAGGTTGAACTGACCGCCGAGATCCATAAGGCCATTGCCGACTATGCGGTATCCGGCGCACAGCATGGTACTTCAGGTAACAACTCCGATCGATTGCGCGCGATCGCCTCCCAAACCTACACCACCAAGGCGAATGTTGCCACAGCCTTACAGATGGTGTCTTGGGGCCTGGAAGTCAATGATTACGGCAATGCGGTTTTAGATGCAAACGGTGATTTTATCAAGATTCCCGACAAGGGGGTCACTGAAGAGCTGTGGCAGGAGATGCGAAGTTTTGCCGAGTCCAGGGGATGGAAAAAAGGTGATTATAAAAATCTCAATCTGCCCTTTGAAAACAAGATTATGGGACAGCCCAGAGAGGTGCGGGATCGAATGGCCAGAGGTGTGGAAAATTTTGTGTACACCATGCTGGTTGAGGTCTTCAATGCTGCGGATACCGCCCGGTTTGGCGTGGAGGCCATCCTTGAAGCCGGTTCCTATGACATCGGGCCAAAAACCGGACGTATTGAATCACCGGAGGACTGGACGCCTGAACGG
>JAAYDD010000361.1 GCA_012729435.1 Desulfobulbus sp. | reverse complement strand
GTAAAAAGAAGGGGGCAAAAATAAGAGGATAGCTTTCTCTGTTTGAGGGAGGTACTATGCGTGAACTGTTACTCATCGGTGCGGCGATCGTTGCCGGCATTGCAGCCTTCACGGTTCTTCTGAAGAAAGTCGGCGATGGCTGTACTCCTTGACTGCTGCTCTATGGCTCCGTAGGTGCGGGGCTGTTGACTTATGCGGTATTGAAATTTTTTTTGTCCGGCTAAGTAAGATGACAACCAGCAATCAATATCGTCAGACACAGGATCCGGTTGCCGTGATACGGGCTCGAATTGCAGAAAAGCGCATTTTTGAAGCCCGGTTTCTTTTTCGTCAGTTTGGAGACGCGATCGGCACGCAACAGAAGCAGAAACTGGCCGATGAACTTGCAGCAGTACTGGCGGAGGCAGAACAGCTGTTGCAACGGGCCCGAGCCCATGCCGCAGGAGGTGAGCGGGTTCAGGCTGAAGAGTTGTATCGGGAGATAGAGAAGAAAGTTATTGATATGCCCGGAGTCGCCGATGAGGCACGGGCTCTGGCCGGAGCAGCGGCACTGACTCTGAAAATGAACGCAGCGGCTCCGCTTGTTCCGGATCCGGAACAGCAGTTTGACTTTGCGCCGGAACTTGAGGAGATCGGTCGGGCAAGTCTGACATCAGGCAGGCGATCACCCGAAAAACAGAGTGCACGGCGACTGCTCTGGCTCGCAGCCGGTGCCGGTCTTTTAACCGTATCCTTGCTGGCTTTTCTGTACAAAGACATTAAAAAAGCCGGACTCCCGTTCTCTTTTTCCAACCGGTCATCTGAAACAATTCAAATCAGACCGATTGTCACAACGGGTCGCCCTGATATGGAACAGCCAAGTCCGGGTCCCGGGGTCTCTGAGGCAGATGGCCAGGATAATCCAGAATACCAGACGTTTGGCAGCACCCTGTCTTCTCAATCTTCAGACACTGCGGTCCCTGCATTAGCCGGAAAGGTTCGCGTGCATCCTCTCACCACTGTCCAGGCGGGTGCTTTACAGGAAAAGCGGCAATCAACAGGGCGGTAACCGGTCGTTAGCCGCTTCGTAGGGCTCACAGAACAGGCCGTTTACCGGTTTGCTTGAATATATAGTAATCCTGCAGGATGCGTGCATGGTCGAAGACGAGTGGAGGGAGGCTGTCCTGACGGAACACGTCTGCGTGCTGCGCGTCATCTGCCGCTACCGGTTTACCGCTGGCAGTGGCAATGTACACTGTGGAAGCTGTGTGCTGACGCGGATCGCGATTCGGGTCGGAATAGGTGTGGAGCTGCGTGGTGAGTGTTACAGACAAGCCGGTTTCTTCCGCTGCCTCGCGACGGGCAGCTTCTTCAAACGATTCGCCGTAATCAACAAAACCACCGGGCAAGGCCCATCCGTACGGCGGGTTTCTCCGTTTGATCAGGACCACACCGCCTTCAGTTTCTATAATGATATCAACAGTTGGAGTAGGGTTCTTAAAGGTTTGGACCTGGGCTCCGCAGGATGGGCAGTGCATGGATGGTCTCCATCGGTTTTATTGTTTTATAGGCATAATGTGCGGATATCTGTCCAGCTGTGAACAACCGGCAGTCCCTGCCGGTTGTGATTCCATGGTTGGGCAAAAACGATGGAATGAACACCGGTTTGGCGTAACTGCAGGCAGGTTTCAATACGATCGTCGATAAAGGTGGACAGACCGAGGCTTTTGACGTGCCTAGCCTTATCGTTGTGGTCACCCATGGCGACCACATGAAGCGCCTGTGAAACCTGGGCCGGAAACATCTGCTGAAGCCAGCGATGCACCGGATCAGGCTCGGATCGGGCTGTGATAATGGTGACCGGTGCATGATCCGCCATCTCTGTCAGCACCTCTACTGCTCCGGGCATTGGCAGAAGACCGGATCCTACGGAGTCGTGGAGGATCTGGAGGAAAATCTCTTCAGCAACACCTGTGTCCATATCCAGACACTCTTCCACGGTGAACTCAGTGATCTGTTCCGGCCGTATACCGCAGTAGTCGTACTGTTCGCAGGCAATACGGATAAAAGCCTCCATCGTATCAGCTATAACGCCATCAAAATCAAAGCCGATTTCTGCTGGATGAATTTTTCCGGTCTGCAGCATCGGAAAAGAGAACCTACTATTCGATTTTGGCATCCTCAACAATCACCTCGTATTTGTAACCGGCACCGAAGTCACGATCAAAGGCAAGTGTCCCGGCAATCGTAATGATCGAGCCTTCTTCCACGTCTTCGGTTGTGGTAATCACCAGGTCATGATGATTTTTTTTGGGATCACCGGATCCATCCTGCAGATGAAGCCAGTTTTTGCCCATGATCATTCGTGAAACTTTCATGATTTTACCGCGGACGCGTACTGTCTTGCCATTCAGATCCTTACCTTGCTGAAAACACTCGCCAACAGAGTAACTGTCCGGACCGGTTGCTTTATCGATATTGAGCTCCACAGAGGGAACGATTGCCCCGGCACTGCCGGTGGATTGCCCCGTCATGCCGACGGTTTCCATATTCTTTTTGGCGCCGCTCATCTCTGTTTGCAGTGCCGACTCAAAACTGCTGTCCTGTTTGACGGTTTTCGTCGAATCTGAAAAACTGTCTTTTGTTTTGTCACTCTCCTTAACCAAACCAGGAGAGAAGATAATTGTCTCAAACGTGCGGTTCAGTGTGTTTGAGGTGAAATTATGCATCGG
>JAAYDD010000360.1 GCA_012729435.1 Desulfobulbus sp. | reverse complement strand
CCCAACTCTCGTATGTCCCAAACGTATAGTCTGGCGTCATTTCCCAGTCAATTATCGGTCTATTTCCATCGATCAGTTTACTGAACAGCCCCACAGTGTCCTCCGTCACAAGAGTTCCAAAAATAATGAGAACCGGGTAATATCTCACAGGTAGAGTTTTAATATAATGATAATCATTCTCATTGCAATATGAAAAATACCATCTGCATACAGGCGGGTGTCCCTTTGCCTCTCGGAAGCACCATTCTGCCTCAGGGCATAAACTTTGCCCTTTTTTCAAGGCATGCCGACTCTGTCAGCCTGGTTCTCAATTCATCTCAAAATCGAGACGACTATATAGAAATTCCTCTTGATCCGCGTGTTCACAAAACCGGAGATATCTGGCACATCATGCTCAGTGAAGTACCGGAAGATCTTCACTACGGTTACCGGATATCCGGTCCCCATGAACCTGCAACCTCCGGCCATGTCTATGACACAAAACATATTCTGCTCGATCCCTATGCCAAGGAAATCCTCTCTGCGGACTGGGGTGCGCGAAGAAACTTTCTCGGTTATGAACCCTGTTGCCTTCTTGATACACACGACTACGACTGGGAAGGCGACAAACCGCTCAACATCCCATTGAAAGATACCATCATCTATGAGCTGCACGTCCGTGGTTTCACCTACCACTCCTCCTCAAGAGTCAGTCATCCCGGCACTTACAGGGGCCTTGTCGAAAAAATACCTTACCTTCAGCAACTGGGTATCACTGCCGTTGAGCTGATGCCGGTTACAGAATTCGATGAAAATGAGACGACGTTTGTCAATCCTGAAACCAAAAAACGACTGAAAAACTTCTGGGGATACAGTCCACTGTCCTTCTTTGCCCCTAAAGCATCGTACAGCAGTGACCTTTACACGCCGCTTAATGAATTTCGCAATATGGTTAAAGCCTTACACCGGGCAGGTATCGAGGTCATCCTTGATATTGTTTTCAATCATACCGCTGAAGGCGGAATGGACGGCCCGACCTCCAGTTTACGCGGTATTGACAACACGATCTATTACCTGCTTGATGCAGATACAAAGGACTATCTGAATTACTCGGGGTGCGGCAACACCTGCAACTGCAACCATCCAATCGTCCGGAGCCTTATCATGGATGCTCTGCGCTGGTGGGTTATTGAGATGCATGTTGACGGTTTTCGCTTCGACCTCGCCTCAATTCTCGGTCGGGACGGCAACGGCAACGTTCTCGCCAACCCGCCGGTCGTGGAAAGAATCGCTGAAGATCCAGTGCTCGCCCACACAAAGATCATTGCGGAAGCATGGGATGCCGCCGGCTTGTACCAAGTGGGTCATTTCTCGCCGCATCACCGCTGGGCGGAATGGAACGGCCGTTTCCGCGATGACATCCGGGCTTTTATGTGCGGTCAGTTGGGAACGGTGCCATCCCTGGCCACCAGGATTGCCGGCAGTTCAGATCTCTACCAGCGTCACAACCGCCGGCCATGCAATTCTATCAATTTTATCACAAGTCACGACGGTTTCACCCTTGCAGACCTCGTAAGTTATAATGCCAAACACAACCTCATTAACGGTGAAAACAATCGGGACGGTGACAATCATAACCTCAGCTGGAACAGCGGCACAGAAGGTCCCACCAAAAATCCTCAAATCCTGCGCCTGCGGGCAAGGCGTCTGCGCACGATGGCCACCCTTCTTTTTCTTTCCCAGGGTGTGCCGATGTTCGTTGCCGGAGATGAGTTCGGCCGCAGCCAAAAAGGAAATAACAATGCCTGGTGTCAGGACAATGAAATCAGCTGGCTGGACTGGTCACTGATAAAGAAGAGACAGGGGCAACTGCGATTCTTCCGGAAAATGATAAAACTCCGGAAAGAACACCATATCTTCAGACGCGACACCTTTTTTCAATCCGGAAACACTGGCATCGAAGAAGATGTCTGCTCGCTGGAAATACGATGGCAAAGTCTGCATCCGGACCAGCAGGACTGGTCTCACGAGTGCAGAACACTGGCTTTTTTTCTTAACGGAGCAGTGCTGGAAGAGAAGGATGACGATTTTTTTGTTATGCTCAACGGCAACCCCGACCAGACAGCTCAATTTACCGTTCCCACTCCCACCCGTAACCGGACATGGAAACTCATCATCGACACCAGCCAGCCATCCCCCCATGACTTCGTTGACCTCCAACACGCTCATGCTGTACAGTCAAACCAGACTCTGGCTGTACCTTCCATGGGCTGCATTGTCCTGCAATCACAAGCAACTAAAAGGAAAACAACATGATCAAACTGCTGATGCTCGGTGACTCTCTCGTTGAATGGGGCAACTGGTCCAAACATCTTCCGGGGGTTCTGGTGATCAACAGAGGGATAGCCGGCGAGATGACTGAGGAACTGGCCGCCCGTCTTACCGATGAAATGGAAGACTGCCCAGACCCTGATGCGGTCCTTGTCCAGTCCGGAACCAACAATCTCCTGATGGGCTACATGTTCGTACCGGCTATTTTTTCCACAATGATGCAGCGAATGCGTCTTTTTTACCCGAGAATCCCGCTGATCCTCTGTTCACTGATGCCCATACCGGCTGCTCCGGCCCACGAAATCGCCCAGATTAACCGTGAGCTGGAACACGTGGCAAGCTCCATTGACAACTGTGTCTTCCTTGACCTGGTACCGCCCTTCCATGAACAATGTCTTCCCATCACACATCCGGGATTCCTCGCCGACCAGGTGCACCTCAGCACCAGAGGTTATCAGGTCTGGGGCAAGACCATCGCCCTGTGTCTTGAACAGTTATTTCCCGGCAGAGGTTGACAGTGGTCCTGAGCATCTCTAATATGTTCATCTGATTCATCCTGATCAAAAAGATGGCCTTTGATTTTGCGCCTGCCGGATACAGACTGTTCCATTCTTCCTTTTACACAGGAGTTCCCCATGACCATTATCCGTACCGTTCTGCTCCATGCCGCCTTTGTCTTTTTTCTAGTCTCTCCGGCTGTCGTCCTTGCCAAAGAGACAAAAACCGCTGAAGCTCATTCGGAAATCCGGCAGACGAACCTTACCGGAACCACGCTCCAGGGGACGGTGCTTGAGACGATGAACAGTAACGGCTATACGTACCTGTTCCTGGATGCCAAACCGGAAAAAACATGGGTTGCCATCCCGGAAACTCCAATGACGGCAGGCCGGCAAGTCACCTGTATGCCGGGTATCCCGATGCATAATT
>JAAYDD010000359.1 GCA_012729435.1 Desulfobulbus sp. | reverse complement strand
TGAGTATGCGTCAGTTTCTCAAGATCCTGCTTGAGAAAGAAGGGCATGCGGTCTCCACTGCGGCAGACGGGATTGAAGCACTCGACCTCGTTGCGCAACAGTCCTTTGACCTCATTATTTCCGATATTCGCATGCCCGGCATGAGCGGTCTTGAATTACTGACCAGACTCAAACAGATAAAAGCCGACATTGGCGTCATTATGATCACCGCCTTTGCTTCTCCGGAAGATGCCGTCGAAGCGATGAAGAGCGGAGCGTTTGATTACATCACCAAACCGTTTAATGTTGATGAAATCAAAAACGTCATTCGCACTGTTCTTAAAAAACAGCAGAAAGCTGAACCCGTCGCTGCCGGCAGCTTCCCGGAAATTATTGGTCAGAGCCCTGAAATGATGAGGATATTTGATCTGATCACGAAAATAGCTCCGACACCGGCCAATGTCCTAGTTTATGGTGAATCCGGCACCGGCAAGGAACTTGTGGCCAAGGCAATCCACAACCGTTCCCGGGTCGCGGATCAGCCCTTTGTCCCTATTACCTGCAGTGCTATTCCTGAAAGTCTTCTGGAAAGCGAACTCTTCGGCCATGTAAAGGGTTCGTTCACCGGAGCAATTGCCGACAAGATCGGTCTCTTCCAGCAGGCGGACGGAGGAACCGCTTTCCTGGACGAGATCGGTGAACTGACTCCGATCATTCAGACCAAGCTCCTGCGGGTCCTTCAGGAACGCGAGTTTATGGCCGTCGGCTCAACAAAGACGCGACAGGTGAACGTCCGCATTATTGCCGCCACGAACAGGATCCTGGAAGATGAAATCATTTCCGGTAAGTTCCGTGAGGATCTTTATTACCGGCTGGCAGTGGTACCTATCAGAGTCCCTCCCCTGCGTGAACGAATAGGAGACGTTCCCCTGCTGGTCGATTATTTTCTCAAAAAATACGCCAAATTACTTAACAAAGAGGTGCAAACCATCAGTTCATACGGCATGGAAGTGCTCATGCAGTATGATTTTCCAGGCAATGTACGGGAGCTGGAAAACATAATCGAACGAGGCGTTGCCCTTGAGTCCTCAAGTATTATTCTGCCTGAAAATTTAATTCTATCCCTGCATCGCAAGGAAAAACATAAACCGTCCTCTGAGATAACGGAAAAACCGGATCCACTTTTTATCGCTGCCCACAATGAAGAGGAACTCTTTTCACAGGGGCTGGAAGAGGTACTGCAACAGGTGGAGAAAAAAATGATCCGCCATGCGCTCACCAAAGCCGATCATTCTAAGATGCGCGCCGCTGAGCTGCTCAAGCTCAGTTTCCGCAGTCTTCGGTATAAAACAAAAAAATACGATCTTGACTAAAGGTCGCTGAAGACACCTTATCTGTAAACACATGGTTCGCTTTCACATTCCGATGATCGACACAACTCCGCAGAGCGATCAGGAAATCCAACGTCACCTGCAGTGGTGGATTCTGGTCCGCGTCCTTTTGTTCACCGTGCTCTTCACCCTGACCACCTTTTTCCGGGCACAGGGACACGACCTGATCCTGCCGCCAACCCCGGGCATCCTCTTCTTTCTTCTCTTGCTTTACAGCTTTTCTATAGTTTCGGTTCTCCTGCTCAACAGACAATTCTGTTCGACCCATCAGTTCGGTGCAATTCAGCTCTGCTTCGATGCACTGTTCATCACTCTGCTGATCTATACCACAGGCTGCAGCAACTCTGATTTCAGCGTTTTACTGATACTGCCGGTCATTGCCGCCGGTTTATTGCTTCCTCGCCTGAGCGGATTATTTATTGCCGCGGTTACGACCTTGCTGTTCGCCGCTCTTCTTATACTCGAACAGCTGGGATGGACCCCCTCCTATTTCGCAGCCACCATATATACACCTCCTGCCTCATTCCTCACCAGCAGTAACCTGTTTGCCGTTTACGGTCTTCTGTTCTTTCTGGCGGCACTGCTCAGCGGTCAAATCGCCAGGCGGTTACGGATCACCGAAGAACAGCTGCAGTACACGGCAATCGAATTTGATCGTCTCTCTATTCTCTATAAACAGATCTTTGACGACATCTCCACCGGGATCATCACCACCAATCAGTACGACTTCATTACTTCCTTTAATCAGGCGGCCGAACGTATCACAGGGTTTTCCCGCAACGCAGTACTTGGCAAACCATTCGGTCAACTTTTACCTGATATTTCACTTCTTGAAGAACAGGGACGAAGTGTCTGTGATTTTCAAAAGCAGAACGGTGAGGTCATACGTATCGGCTACTCATTTTCTTTTCTCAACATGCCGGTTCAGAACAAAGCAGAAGAGCGACAGCCGTTACGCTGGAAAGTGGTCACACTTCAGGACATCAGTCAGATTGAACGGATGGAACGACAGGTTCGAGAGGCCGAGAAAATGGCTGCCATCGGTGAGCTGAGTGCCTCCGTGGCTCATGATTTCAGAAATCCTCTGGCCGCTATTTCCGGCTCAGCCCAGATACTTGCGACAGATAAAGATGATCCGGGTCAGATCGATGCCGGAACTTTCAAGACTCTGATAGGGATCATCCTCAAAGAATCCGGCAGGATGGCCAAAACGATCACCGATTTTCTGCAGTTTGCCCGACCAGCGGCTCTTCAGGCTGAATGGTTTGACTTCAGCCGATTGGTTGACGAGACACTGACACAACGTTGCAGGACAACATGCGGCTCTGTGATGGCAACAGTGACAAAAGAGGTGGATGGCCAACTTGACTGCTGGGGTGACCGGCAGCAGATACAGACCGTTCTCAACCATCTCCTGGATAACGCCTGCCATGCGGTTGGACTCCAGCAGGGGAAAGTGGTTATCGCAGCCTGTGAACGTGTCTCCGATAACCAGGCAGAGATACAGATAGAAATTCGTGATCAGGGACCCGGAATTCCCCTGGAAGAACAGGACAAGGTATTTGCACCGTTTTTCTCCAGCCGAACTGACGGAACCGGTCTCGGCCTAGCCATTGTCCGACAGATTGTCGCAGCCCACGGCGGAGTCGTTGAAATTGACAAAAACGCTGAATTTACCTGTATCTTTCGTCTTCTGCTCCCTCTCCCGCCGGCTACTCCCTGACTTTGGAGATCTGGGCTCCGACGCCTTGCAGCTTTTCCACCATCTCCTCATAACCTCGTTCCAGGTGGTAGATACGTGAAATCTGTGTCGTACCTTTGGCCGACAACCCTGCGATAACAAGCGAAGCAGA
>JAAYDD010000358.1 GCA_012729435.1 Desulfobulbus sp. | reverse complement strand
TACACAGGACCTCGAAAAGCTCCTCGAGCATCAGGGGCAGATGCCATTACCTCCCTACATTAATCGCTCCTCCGGTCAGACGGCCGAAGATCAGGAACGTTACCAGACCCGGTACGCATGTCAAACAGGTTCGGTTGCGGCTCCCACCGCAGGACTTCATTTCACCACGGAGCTGTTAACAGAAATACAGAGCAAAGGTACTGAAATAGCCAACATAACACTGCATGTCGGATACGGTACCTTCTCACCGATTCGGACTCCGGATATCCGCAAGCATAATATCCATAAGGAGTGGTACACAGTCTCCCCTGAAACAGCGGCAGCGATCCAACGGGCAAAGGCTCAAAAGAGAAGAATCTGGGCAGTCGGAACAACCACGGTACGGACACTTGAGTTTGTCACCGATCCGCAAGGCACCGTAACCCCCGGGACCGGTGAGTGTGATCTTTATATTTATCCAGGATATCGATTTCGTACAGTGGACAACCTGATCACTAACTTCCATCTGCCAAAATCATCACTGCTTCTTCTTGTCTCGGCACTTGCCGGAAGACAACGTATCCTTGACACCTATCAGCAGGCTATCAGCAGGGGATATCGTTTTTTCTCATACGGAGATGCCATGGCCATCATTACAAAACCGTAACACAGATGTTTGCCCATTGCCTGGAAATGAAAAACCCGGCACACGGCCGGGTTCGGGTCTGGAAACAGTGAGTTGCAGCTAGTTTGCTGCCGGGCATTGGCAGCAGGATCCACCTGATCCTGCTGAGCAGGATGGAGCTGATCCTGTATCTGCACAGGCAGCCTTTCCTGCGAATGAACTGTAACCGTCAGCGTACCAGCCACCACCCTTGAGCTGAAATGAACTCATGGAAATAAGCTTTTTCACATTACCGCCACATTCCGGGCAGACGGAAACAGGGGCATCGGCGATACGCTGCTGTATTTCAAAGATTTTCTTGCACTCGCCACACTCGTACTCATACACTGGCATACCTGTACCTCATGCACGCTCTATTTAAAGGTTGAAAAATTAACCATTTTGTCAAACAGGTAGAAAGTTAATACCTGTCTTTCTTACTGTCAACGGTATTTATCTACTGTAGAGTCTCTGTACCAGAAGGCCATTTGACTCACAAAGGTGAAATGCACCAGCTCCCGGACAGCATATGTTTTTTCTGATGATCGTTCAATCTGCCAAGAGAAATTTCATTTAGATGTGGAGGATACTGTCAATGCGAATTATTCTTTTCTCAAAAATTTTACAGCAGAAAAATATATAAAGAGAACAGCAGGCTGAAATATCTTCATGACCTTCCCGGACTCTTCAATCTACCGGATTAACCGTCCGTGAATAGTATGTAATGACAATTTAAAGAAATACCAGCAATTCCCATTTTGTCCCCAAGCGAGCCATCTTGAATGGCATTGAGGGGTTCATCGGGTCCATCGGTGGTTGTTTAACGCATAGTTGCCGCGCCTTCTCTGCCCGGAGGTCGCCAACGTCC
>JAAYDD010000357.1 GCA_012729435.1 Desulfobulbus sp. | reverse complement strand
CTCTTCCAGGCAGTACCGCCTACATGACCACTCTCTACACGAATGCGCCGGATGCACGAATTACCATCGGAAACAACGTGCATCTCGTGTCCGCCCGTTTTTCCAGCAGATTTGAAATCAGCGTTGATGACGGTGTACTTGTTGAGGATGCCTCGCTGATGGATACCGACTTCCATACCCTGGATATCTCCCGGCGGCCGCCGGAAGATGAGAGCAGAGAAACATGCAGTATCGCGATCGGTAAAGATGTCTACATCGGGGCGCGGGCCTTTGTCACCAAGGGTGTGGCTCTGGGTGACGGGACACAGGTGTATCCGGGAGCAGTCGTGCAGAAGTCATGGCCGGCGCAGACCTTTCTCATCGGTAATCCTGCTAAAGCCTTTCGTCCGCAGTAATCTTGCCATGCACCAGGGTTTGCGATGATGAATGATGGGGGAACACCTGCCGGTCAGGTACAGAGCAAACGGCTGAACTGGCCGGTTTTTCTGCAGTTAGCTCTGCTTGCCGGCGGCTGCGCATTTGCTTTCCATGAGGTGTGGTCATCCCTGTGGCAGACCTGGATCCGTTCTGATGACTATGCCCACGGGTTGCTCATTCCACCCGTTGCTCTTTATCTGGTCTGGCGGATCCACCCGGAGGTCGCCAATCTGCAGATTTCGCCGTCCTGGACCGGCGGCTGGCTGTTTTTCCTCTTCTCTCTGGCGTACGTCATGGCGCGGTTCGCTGAGAATGCCACCCTGTCTGCTCTTCTCATGGTGCTGGTATTCGGTTCGCTGATCCTTTTTCTTGCCGGCCGGCAGGTTATGGAGATGTTGCTGTTTCCGGTCTTCCTCCTGTTCTTCATGATCCCTGTGCCCGAGCAGCTCTACGCCGCCGTCACCGTACCCCTGCAGCTTTTCGTCTCCAAGATAAGCGTCGGGTTTGCCCAGTGGCTTGATATACCGATTTTTCGCAACGGTAATGTCATCCAGATGTCGAGCCGGACCCTTGAGGTGGTGCAGGCATGCAGCGGGCTTCGTTCACTCATGAGCCTGGTGACGCTCAGCCTTATCATGGGGTATTTTTTACTGGATCGGAACAGTCTCCGGGTACTGCTCATGGCACTGGCTGTACCGGTGGCCGTACTCGTGAACTGTTTCCGGGTCCTTCTTGCTATCCTGGCCCTCCATTTTTTTCAGTATGATCTGACCGATGATTCTGTACATACTCTTTTTGGAGCGCTAATATTCATTGTGGCTCTCGGTATGCTGTATCTATTGCAGAAAGGACTCGCTGCATGGGATCGTTAAGCTGGGTACGGGTATCGGTTGTGGTGATTGTGCTCGTTGCAGCCGGCCTTGCGGTCCAGGCTTTCCGGCAGACCGTGTCACATCATCCCACGGCCGCTTTAAGTTCGGTCTTTACCGCGTTCGGTAACTGGAAGACAGCAGGAGATATCCCTCTGGACGACGGAGTACGGGAATCGCTTCACCTCGACGACTATCTCTTCCGCAGGTTTTCCAACGGTCGGACTACAGTTGAACTTTATATCGGTTACTACCATTCCGTTGCCAAGGTCGGAGCTGCTCACGATCCACTGGTCTGCTTTCCCGGACAGGGCTGGGTGCTGCGTAATAAGCAGGCAGTGGCGCGAACGATGCGGAATCCTCATGGTGATATGACGTTGAAGTATACGACCATGCTCGCCGAACGGGATGATGAGCAGGATCTTCTGCTCTACTGGTTTCAGGCAGGTCGCAGGATGGCGGCCAATACCTTTATGCAGAAGGTGTACGCAGCGCAGTCCAGGTTCACCGGTCAGGGAGAAGCCAATGCCTTCGTCCGTATCAGTATCCCGCTCAGAGGGCTGTCCGTTGCCGAGGGGAAAGAGGTGCTGAGCCGGTTTGTTGCCGACTTTTACCCGGTGTTCCTCAGTTTCGCGGTACAGTCTTCCGGAGGGGCAGAGAGGTAACCATCATGCTGAGTGTGCTCTTTTTTTTATCGGTACTCCTTGTCGGCTACGTCTATGCCGGTTATCCGCTGCTTGTTCAACTCGTCGGTACGCTGCGTTCCCGGCCGGTGGCAAAAGCGCCGTTTGAACCGATGGTAACGGTCATAATCCCCGCGTATAATGAGGAGAGACATATCGGCAAGACCATCGCCAACAAACTGGCCCTGAACTATCCCCGGGAGAAGATGGAGATTCTCGTTGTTTCCGACGGATCGACCGACAGAACTGACAGTATTGTCAGGGAATTCGCGGATGAGGGAGTCCGGCTGTTGCGTCAGGAAACCCGCGGCGGAAAAACCCTGGGCCTGAATGCGGCAGTCCGAGAAGCGGTGGGAGAGATCATCTTTTTTTCCGATGCCAACTCCCTCCACCACCCGGATGCTCTGCAGAAACTGGTTGTCAACTTCGCCGATCCTCAGGTCGGCTATGTCACCGGCAAGATGATCTACACCAATCCCGACGGCAGCATCATCGGTGACGGCTGTTCCGCCTATATGAAGTACGAGAACGCGATCCGCCTCCGGGAGACGAACATCGGCTCGATTGTAGGTGTTGACGGCGGTGTTGATGCGGTGCGCCGCTCTCTTTACAGACCGATGGAGGCTGATCAGCTCCCCGACTTCGTGTTGCCGCTCTCCGTTGCTGATCAGGGGTATCGGGTTGTCTATGAACCGGAGGCTCTTCTGTGCGAGGATGCCCTGTCCACCGCAACCGATGAATACCGGATGCGGGTGCGGGTATCGCTGCGGGCCCTGTGGGCCCTGTACGATATGCGGCGACTGTTCTTGCCGGGGAAGGATCTCATGTACTCATGGCAGCTCTGGTCGCACAAAATTCTCCGTTACCTGAGTTTCGTGTTTCTCATCGTGGCCCTGCTGACAAACCTGGCCCTGCTGGAAAAGGGACCGTTCTTTGCGCTCACCCTTATCGGGCAGGCGGTCTTTTACTGCGGAGCCGTGCTTTCGCCGATACTGGAGAGATCCGGTAAAGGGAACCGCCTCCTCTACCTGGCCTACTACTTCACCATCATCAACATGGCGGCAGGTCATGCGTTTATCAAATTCATCCTTGGAAAGAAGATCGTGGTCTGGAGCCCGCGCAAGGGATAAACGGCAGACCGAGCTCCTGCCTTTACCATGGTGTCCATCCGGAGATGAGAGCCTTCGCGGATGGTTGTACGTACCAGGGAGGCTGTCGATATCGGACAGGGGTGATGCCGGCTGTGTATCGACAGTGATTTTTAACTTTCAGAGAGTTGTATGCCTATGAAGAGTGTCAGTGTCATCATCCCCACCTACAACCGGGCACATCTTGTTGGTGAGGCCATTGAAAGTGTTCTCAGTCAGGATGCTGAAGACTGCTCCCTCGAGATCATCGTTGTTGACGACGGGTCTGTGGATGATACCCGGGCAGTGGTTGAGCGGTTTGGCAAGGATGTGCGGTATGTCTATCAGAAGAACCAGGGTGTTGGTGCGGCACGCAACCGCGGGCTGGACGAGGCAACCGGCGAATGGATCGCCTTTCTCGATTCCGATGAT
>JAAYDD010000356.1 GCA_012729435.1 Desulfobulbus sp. | reverse complement strand
GTAACCGATACCAAAACAGGCCGGGCATTCTTCACGGGTAACGAAAAACCGGCTTTCACCCTGGAAGAAACCTATCTGACCGCTGCCACCGCAGGTGTTGCATACCTTTCTGTCTGTTGTCATCGTTTGGAGAAGAGTAAGGGTTAAAGAAGTCCTGCGGCCTGCTTTGCAGCCTGCACTGTATTTTTCATAAGCATAGTGATGGTCATGGGTCCAACACCGCCCGGTACCGGCGTTATTGCTCCGGCCTTCTTCACCACATCGTCAAAATCGACATCACCGGCGAGAACAGCCTTGCCGCTTGCAGTCTGTCCGATCCGGTTGACACCGACATCGATGACAACTGCACCCTCTTTAATGTGATCTGCCGTAATCATCTTGGCAACTCCGGCGGCCACAATGAGGATGTCGGCTCTTTTTGTGTGAAAAGCCATATCACGGGTTCGGGTATGGCAGACCGTTACTGTGGCATTTCCTCCCACCCGCTTCTGGAACATCAAATTTGCGATCGGCTTTCCCACGATATTTGAGCGCCCCACGACAACCACCTCGGCCCCGGATGTTTCAACATGAGTGCGTTGGAGCAGCTCAAGGATACCCTGCGGGGTACAGGGCAGAAGACAAGGTTCTCCAAGCATCAGTCTGCCGACATTAACAGGATGAAAACCATCAACATCCTTCTCCGGAGAGATGGCAGAAAGGATATTGGCCTCATTTATCTGAGACGGTAACGGCAACTGGACCAGGATGCCATGGGTAAGAGGGTCGAGATTGTACGTATGGACGAGCTGTAACAACTCTGTTTCACTCGTATCCGCAGATAAGGTAATCTGTTGAGAATGAAGGCCAAGGTCTCGTGCTGTGGTATTTTTAGCACGAACATAGGATTGGGAGGCTGGGTCATCACCAACCAGGATGGTCACGAGTCCGGGAGAAAGATTGTGCTCGTTTTTGAGACGACTGACCTCAACGCGTAGCTCATCACGGATGGTCGCAGCAATATGTACACCGCTGATCAGGGTAGCTGGCATAATTTCGTCTACACGACATTAAGGGAAAAGGAGTTAAAGACAATAGCTGATTCAAAAGAGTCACCCTATCACAGCAACGCATTTTTGCAAGTTGAGACTTATGATAACCGTTGGATCTTCCGTCTTCTATCTATAGTATTACAGACGCAGGTCATACTATCAGGATTTTTCAATCAGACGGATCAGAAGTGATGTTCATATTTCTCCCGTCTCTGCTTTCACAGCATTACTTCCAATGGAGCAGAATACGGTGACATACAGTGTTTTCATTTTGCCGGAATTCATGGCTTTTACAGAATCCGGGAACAAAAACTTCAAGGAATTACGACATAAAAATCTGTTTTTCCGCTTACCGCGATACGAGTTGACAGACTCTTAACAGATGCGGGTATAACGCCTGTTACATTACCATAAAAACTGCCCCGACAATCTCCTGCCCTTTTTCTGTTCAGCAAGATTGATTTCTTCCTTGTTCAAAAACCATCGAACAGATTTGTTCACTCTACCCAAAAACAACAAAACCGGTCTGGTCTCCTGCGCCGGTAACAAAACCAGTAAGACTCTCTTGAATGGTAAAGCACCACCTGCCGGTTCTCTCCGCTTTCCCCACCCCACCCGGCGGTTATCCATACAAGCGACAGGTTGTGATACAAGACAGGCAAAGATGTTCGCGGTTCGCATTGCTCGCGAGCAATCATCAGACGTGTTGACAGATATGTTTTTTACTGACCGAGACCGTGGAGAAAAGAAAGAAAACATCATTCAATCTCCCGTCATCGTACCCTGAAACTTTTTTTGACACTGAGCGTCATCCTGCAGCTTCACGATATGTTGCATGTTCGATTAGAGTACAATTTTTTTCTTGTATTTCCAGCTGTTGCGTCATTGATGAAAAAAAATTGAAATTGTTTTCTTGTCTGATCAATTAAATGGTGCTATACTTGCTCACTCTTATTATCGAACTGCAGTCCCGTACAGGAATCCTTTATGGAGCAATTACAAGAATCTGTAATAAAAGTGCTGGAGCAGATCCGGCCGACTTTACAACGTGACGGCGGCGATGTGGAATTTGTTGAACTGGGTTCTGATCAGGTACTTAAGGTCAGACTCACCGGGGCCTGTCAGGGATGTCCCATGTCACGCGTTACCTTGAAGGAAGGAATCGAGAAGTTCGTTAAAAACGAGCTTCCGACTATCCGAGCCGTAGAGGCGGTTGAATAACGTTATGCCTATTGGTTTTGTCGAAAGTTTACTTTGGTTAAGTCTCAACATCTATCATGAATCGCGCGGCGAACCGGAAATCGGTCAACTCGCGGTAGCCCATGTCACCCTTAATCGCGCACTTGAAGACAACAAAAGTATTCCGGATGTTGTCCTCGCACCGTATCAGTTCAGTTGGACCTTCCAAAAGAAATCCTATGTACCCTTGGAGATGAACCCCTTGCAGGAGAGCCTGCGTATAGCTCTTAAAGCCATGGTCACTTCAGATTTCACAAAAGGATCCACCTTTTATCACCACGTTGATGTTGCCCCGAAGTGGACAGTGGGAAAATCGTACATCGGTCGCTACGGATCCCACAAGTTTTACCGTGACACAGCCCAGCCCATATCTGCCGCTCTTTTCTGACAGAATCTCTTTCGGACATTTTTATCTTCCCTGAGAACACCATGTCTCGGTGTTGACAAAAGAGCTGTTCTTTTTTATAAAGAACGCATCGCTAGGGGTGCAATCTCGCTGAGAGGAAATCATCCAACCCTATGAACCTGATCCGGGTAATACCGGCGAAGGGAAGCGGTCAAAACACTGATGATCCGGATTTTCTTCGGTTTTCTCTGCGTTCAAGCCGCCTGTTCCCTTCCCCGGGACAGGCGGCTTTTCTTATCGCGGAGACAACATGGGAATACAGATCATTATCAACGGAACACAAGAGACAGTCTCTGTCAGCTCCATCGCCGAGCTCGTGACACAAAAGGGGCTTGTGCCAGAGACACTGGTCATTGAATGGAACCGTCAGATCCTGAAGCAGGAACAGTGGCCTTCCATCCAGCTGCAAGAGCAGGATCGACTTGAACTGTTGCAGTTTGTCGGCGGAGGTTGAACATGAAAGCGTTCAATACACCTGACGACAGCCTGCAACTGGGACCGGTTCGGTTTACCAACCGTCTTTTCACGGGTACCGGTAAATTTGCGGCAAACAGTCAGATCCCTGACATGCTGGCTGCTTCCGGTTCAGAGATGATCACAGTAGCCCTCAGACGTGTTGACCCTTCTCATCCAGCAGAAAATATCCTGAACTTCATTCCTGAGCACGTCACTCTGCTGCCCAACACCTCCGGAGCCCGAACAGCTGAGCAGGCCGTTCGGATTGCCCGTATTGCCCGTGAATCCGGTTGCGGAGACTTCATCAAGATCGAAGTGATCACTGATATGAAATATCTCATGCCGGACAATTGGGAAACATTAAAAGCAACAGAGATTCTGGCAAACGAGGGGTTTGTTGTGCTGCCGTATGTTCTTCCGGATCTCCCCCTGGCCAAACGGCTGGAAGATGCAGGGGCAGCGGCTGTCATGCCTCTGGGTTCACCCATTGGCTCCAACCGTGGACTGGAGACCAGAGCCCTTCTGGAGCTGCTGATTGAAAACTGCACTGTTCCGGTAGTTGTGGATGCCGGCCTGGGTCGTCCTTCTCATGCGGCGGCTGCCATGGAGATGGGAGCGGATGCCGTGCTGGTCAACACTGCCATAGCCACAGCCAGTGACCCCAAAGCCATGGGAAGAGCTTTTGATCTTGCGGTCAGAGCCGGAAGGACCGCCTACTTAGCAGAACTGGCCGAGCAATCGGTCATGGCCAGAGCATCCTCGCCGCTTACCGGTTTTCT